>JAIPIO010000045.1 GCA_021734595.1 Kiritimatiellales bacterium
CCATCCCATGCTTCGGAGGCATGCTCATCGAAGTCGTCACCATGCTCGTCGTCCCCGTCCTCTACTGCTGGTGGCAGGAACGAAAGATCAGGTAGGGAGCGATCGCCGAGCGCGCCACACGCACAGCTCAGCCGCACCGATTCTCCGACGGACAGCCCGGCGGGCTGTCCCTACCGGCAGAATCTCGCAGCAGCTGGCTTTCTTCCAATGCTTGGAAAACGCTGTGCCACAAAACCACCAACCGGTTAAATACAGATCTATTACCGGAGAGCCGAAAATGATGAGATACACGCCGCACTTACAATGCTTAAATATGATATAAGTAATTACTATTGTTATCTTTAATAGGATCTCTTAACTCTTGACGCATCAGAAATCAGGTTTAACTTTGGCTTGGACAAGCCGACACAAGGAGGGCGCTGTGAAAACATTTCTGTCGTTTATTTTTGTTATGTTTATCGCTTCTTTCCTAGTGCGGGCGGATGAATTTCAGGGTCTGGGCAAGCTGGGGTCTGCCTCGACATCGGCTGAAGGGGTTTCCCCTGACGGAACGACCGTGGTTGGTTCTGCCAACGCGGAGGCAATCAGCTGGACAGTCGCCGGCGGCTTGGTGAGCCTCAGCGGCTCGTCGATTTTGAGCTACGCCTACGGTGCGTCGTCCGATGGTTCTGTTATTATCGGTTACTTTTACAGCGAAGATCTGGGCGATTACAGGGCTTGCCGCTGGACGGCTTCCGGAATGGAAGTGATTCGCCCCCAGATAGACGTTCCCGTTTACAGCGCGGCCTGGGATATCTCGGCGGATGGCTCGGTGATTGTCGGTGAAAAAGACACGGAGGAGGGGCGTGAGGCTTTTCGCTCGTTAGGGGTTGGGGCATTGCTGGGACTTGGAGACTTGGAAGGGGGTTCGTTCAACAGCGCAGCTTATGGAGCGTCCGGCAATGGATCGGTGGTGGTCGGGCGTGGTAGGTCGGGCAGTGGCTATGAGGCCTTTCGCTGGACTGCGGCCGGTATGATAGGGCTTGGCGACCTTGATGGCGGTAGCTTTTACAGCTCTGCGAGTGCGGTGTCGGACGATGGTTCCGTCGTGGTCGGTTATGGCAGTTCCTCCAACGGAGGGGAGGCGTTTCGCTGGACGCCTAGCGGCGGGATGGTCGGAATTGGCGATTTGCCCGGTGGCGATTTCTATAGCTGGGCCAATGATGTGTCTGCCAATGGATCAGTGGTAGTCGGCCGCAGTAAAACGGCGAATGGACAGGAGGCGTTCATCTGGGATGCGGTTAACGGTATGCGCAACCTGAAGGATGTGCTGGAGGCCGGCGGCCTTGATTTGACCGGCTGGCTGCTTGAAACGGCGACCGGGGTGTCGGCCGATGGATGCACGATTACCGGTAATGGAGAGAATCCAGAGGGCAGCAGCGAAGCGTGGGTGGCCATGCTCGACGAGTCCGCGCCGAACGATTTTTTGATTACGAGTTTTTCAACCGATCTTCCAAGTGGAAACACCAGCCTCCAATGGAACTCTATTTCTGGAACCACCTATCAAGTCGAGTATACCGATGCGCTGACGAATACGGATTGGAATCTGCTGCTCCCCGTAACAAGCATTTCGAACGAGACTGTTCTGGTGCATACGAACGGTTTGGACTCCAGTACAGATGCCCGTTTTTACCGCATCCTTCTTGATCCTTGATGAAGAGAGCCCCGAGGGGCGGGCATAATTTTCTCGGCATTTAAACATTTGAAAACGACACGGCGCAGGAGGTTTTCAGCACTCTAGCGGGCGGGTGGCGAAACATGTTCCAATCCTTGGAACCTATTCCACAGGCTGGATTATTATGGTTCCGATGGCGATTCCATCATTCGGCCCGCGGAAGGATGCCGTAAGGACGTGACTCCTGCCGTTCCGCTCCATTGACTTATTACCGTATCCAGCTACTCTCTTGCCATGGATATACCAACTACCATGAAACTGATCTTCGGGTTGCTGGGCGGGCTTGCGCTATTCATCTATGGCATGCGGACGATGAGCACGGGGCTTTCGGACGCCGTCGGAAAGGGTATGCGCGGAATCATTACCAAGGCAACGCGAAACCGCTTTACTGGTATTAGCATGGGCAGTTCCATCGGCTTCCTGATCCAAAGTAGCGCGTCGATTGTACTGTTTGTCGGTTTCATCAACGCCGGACTCATGACGCTCAACCAGTCGCTTGCGCCGATGCTGGGCGCCAATATCGGTACGACGCTCTCCGTTCAGCTCATCTCCTTCAAGCTTTCCGATTACTGCCTCGTCGGCGTATTCGCCGGCCTGATGATGAATCTGGTTGCAAAGACACCCAAGGTTAAGCACGGCGGGTTGGCCCTGCTGGGCTTTGGCCTGCTGTTTCTCGGCATGGTGATCATGGGCGATGCCATACGTCCCCACCGCGAACTGTTTGAGCCGTGGCTGGCGCGCATCAACGGATCGACCACCGCCGGCCTGCTGGTCGGTACCCTTGTTGCCGCTTTTATCACGGGCGTCATCCAAAGCAGCGGTGCCGTCATCGGAATGGGGTTTGCCATGGTTTCCGCCGGGGCCATCACCGACTTCGAAGGCATCTATCCCATCATTATCGGCGCCAACATCGGCACCTGTGTTACGGGACTGCTGGCCAGCATCGGCACCACCATTGCGGCACGGCGCATTGCCATTGCCCACCTGCTGTTCAACATTATCAGCACCACGCTGGCCGTAATTGCGGCACCGTTGTTCTACAAGTATATCCCACTGACCGCCGACGACATCATCCACCAGGCCGCGAACGCCAACACGATCAAGATGGTCATCAGTGTGCTGCTATTCCTGCCACTGGTTCCAATCTATGGAAAGCTCGTTGTGTTCATCACACCGTCCAAAACGAAGCAGCCGGAGCCCAGCTATCTGGACAGCGACCTGCTTAACCGCCCCGAGCAGGCCATTTTTGCCTGCCTGCGCGAGCTGCAGCGCACCACGCGCATCTGCCAACAAAGCCTGCGACTGGCTGCCGGGGAATTTATCCAGCACGAATCCAACCGCGACCACCTCATCCGGGTGAATGAACAGAGCGTGAACGCCATCAAGGCCGCCATGCGCGACTACCTCGCCAAACTGACCCGTCAATATCTTTCCAAGCGACAGGCGATCCTGATCGAGCATATCGACCGTTGCATGGCCGATCTCGAACGCGTGGGCGACCATATCGAAAACCTGTCTGTAATTGCCCGCCGGCAACGCGATATTCCAGCGGCACGTTTCATCCCGCCCGCCATGGAAGACTGGCTTTCGATCTACCGCGCCGTCGACCAGCTACTTGCCAAGGTGATTGAATCCCTGAATCCAGAGGTGCCGAACTTCCAGACGTTCGCAAAAGAGATCCTTGTCCTGCGCGAAGAATTCCGGGCAACGGCACTGGTGGCGCAGCAGGCGCACTTTAAGCGACTGGAAGACAAGGTCGTCACACCGATTGCAGGCATGATTTTCAACGACTATCTTTCCAACTTCTGGCGGATCACCAAGCACATCAAGAACATCGCCTTGGCCGAGCAGCAGCCGCAGTTCTGGATCAAGCGGGAAAAGCTGGGAACGATCATGTCCAGCGAAGCCCCGGGGTACACTGTCCCCGACAACATCAACCCCAGCGATTATCTCGACAAGCTACAATCCGACGACTTCCGGTAGACGAGACGGCCATCGCGCATAATATGTCCACGGCGCATTCCTTATAGCTATTCGAACCACTACTGGCAGGAACGGATAATTCGTTAAAGATGGCGGTGGATAAAACCAGCGGAATACTGAATATTAAGATCCGACAATAAAGGTGCTTTAATATGGATGATGGAAGTAAACAGTTTCAGAAACGCGGGTCGAACTTCGGTCGGAATAATAACCAGTCGCGGATGAACCGGCATGCGTCCGGCTCAAAGGCGTTGATCAAGGAGGAATCCGAACTCGATGATCTGCTGGATCAAGTGAAGGAGCCGCTGATTCTGATTCTGGACTGTGTGCAGGATCCTCATAATCTGGGGGCTTGCCTGCGGTCTGCCAACGGTGCCGGAGTGGATGCCGTGATTATCCCGAAAGACAAGTCGGCTCCGGTAACCGATACGGTGATAGCCGTCAGCTGCGGCGGTGCAACGCACACGCCGGTTTTCCGCGTCACAAATTTGGCGCGCACCATGGAGCAACTTAAAAAACGCGGGATATGGATTTATGGCACGTCGGACCACCAGGGAACCCAGGATCTCTACGAAACCGACCTCACCGGTCCGCTGGCATTGGTCATGGGTTCCGAAGCCAAGGGCATGCGGCGGTTAACCCAGGAGAATTGCGATTTTCTGCTCTCGTTTCCGATGGCCGGTTTTGTGGAATGCCTCAATGTATCCGTGGCCACCGGCGTCTGCCTTTTCGAGATCGTCCGGCAACGGAAGGCCAAGTTAAGCTCCTGACACCATGCCGGAATTGATTTGGTACTGCCGGGCGGGCTCGCCCTCTCCAACAGCTCCGCTTGTTGTTGTCAGCCTAGATTGGTGATGTATTCAAGCACTGCGTCCGCTGGGCCTTGAAAAACAATCTTCTTACGCTTTTGCTCGAGCTGGTAGTCGTACATCGGGTCGTAGTATTCGACCAGCAGCAGCTCGATCCAACCCTTGTGGGCAGAGGAGTCGCCGGCGGCCAGCTGGTGGTCATAGGCGTCCTGCAGCAACCGGTTGGCACGCTTGAGCCGTTCGCCGCCGAGGAGCTTGCGGATGCGCTGCAGACTGCCTCGAATATCTTCCAACCACCGGAAGAGTCCTTCGGCGCCATACACCTGTGTGAAGGTCGATTGAGCGGCAGATACATATTCATCGAAGGTGATCTGCACACGTTCCGCCAATGGGGTTTCGAGCAGGACAACATCCGCTTCGGAAAAATGCTTCACCAACAGGGTCGGAAGATAGCGACTGCCGATATGCCGGCCTTCGTCCTCAACCATCATGTGGCGATGGCCGGCGACTTCGTGCTGGATCAGCGCCCAGACCAGGCTGTTTTCAAAATCGATCTGGGTCGGTTGCGGGTTGATGAAGCGGCCAAAGGATGATCCACGATGGTTGGCCAGCGCCTCCAGATCGACCGCATTTTCCAACCTTTCGAGCAGAAGTGTTTTCCCCGAGCCGGTGCGTCCGCCAAGAACGCTGGGGATGCTTTTTAGATGCGCCGGGTCGAGATGGTTGATGAGATAGTTTCGGAATGCCTTGTAGCCGCCTTCGAGCCGGGGAATGTCCCGCCCCACGGCCTCCTCCGCCCAGTCTTGGCTAAGTTGCGAGCGCATGCCGCCGCGGAAGCAGTACATCAACGCATGGGAATGTTCGTCCACAAATGCCTTCCATGTAGCAATGCGCGATTCCTTGACTGCACCACAGACAAGTTCATGCCCCAGGGCGATTGCGGCGGCCTGCCCCTTCTGCTTGTAGCAGATGCCAACGAGCCGTCGCTCCTCGTCGTTCATCAGCGGCAGGTTAACCGCATTCGGAAACGCACCCGCCGCAAACTCGACCGGGGCGCGCACGTCGATCAAGGGAACATCCTCGACGACGATGCGATGGAAATCATTGGTGGTTTTGTCCATGGATCAAACGACCTCGATTAGCTTGTCGCCTTGCTCGCGGGTTTGCCCGATGGATTCAAGGTCGAGACCGGCAGCGGCGGTCAGCGTCAGGAATGCACCAACGCTTTCTGACTTAACAATGCACAGCAATCCACCCGAAGTCTGCGGATCGCAAAGGATGCCGCGCTGCTCGTCGGTCAGCTCGCCGACCGTATGGCCATAGCTTTTATAATTATTGATCAAGCCGCCCGGAATGCAGCCGAGCGCCAAATAGGTTCCAACGTTTGGAAGTTGCTTCACCCGGTTGAACTGCACGGTGGCCGAAATGCCGCTGCCCGCGCAGATTTCGCCGAGGTGGCCGAGCAGGCCGAAGCCGGTAACGTCTGTCATGGCCACGACGCCTCTGATCTTGGCGATTTCCGAACCAAGGGTGTTGGGCATGCACATGCTTGCCACGGCGGGATCGATATGGCCGGGTTCGATGACGCCCTTTTTCTGCGCCGTGCCCAGGATTCCGATGCCCAGCGGCTTCGTGAGAAATATTTCGCACCCGGGCACGGCGGTGTTGTTTTGTTTCAGGTTCACGTTGTCGACGATTCCAGTCACGGCCAACCCGAAGATCGGCTCCGGCGAATCGATCGAATGCCCTCCGGCCAGGGGGATGCCCGCGTCGTCGCACGCCGCTCGCCCGCCATCAATAACCTGCCGCCCGACTTCGGCGGAGAGCTTGCTGATCGGCCAGCCAAAGATGGAGATGGCCATCAGCGGCTTGCCGCCCATCGCATAGATGTCGCTAAGGGCGTTCGTTGCAGCGATGCGGCCAAAGGTGAAGGGATCGTCGACGATCGGCATGAAGAAATCGGTTGTACTGAGCACGGAGGTTCCGTTGCCCAGGTCGAAAGCCGCCGCGTCGTCCTTGCTGCTATTGCCGACGAGCAGGTTCGGGTGCGGCAATGCCGGGCGGGAGGTTTCCAGAATCGATTCCAGCAGCTCCGGCGAAATCTTGCAGCCGCATCCGGCACCGTGGCTATATTGGGTTAGCTTCACTTCTTCCATAGTGTCTTCTCCTTTAAAGATAACATTGCGGATAATTTTATCCGACCCGGCCCCCGGTGTCCATTCTTTGCCGCCATCTGGAACATTGTCGCGAAAGCAAACCGCAACCGGTTCAAAGGGCTGCCACTTCAACAACCCTCCACCCCATGCGCGTTCGGGAGTCGGTTATACTTGTCCCACCGGGTTTGCTCGCGTTTCAGCAAGGAAACAAACTTGGGCGGAACATCAATCGACAGGATCATTTCCCGTTGATCCGCGGGATGTGTGAACCGGAGTTCGGTCGACGCCAGAAAAAGCCCTTTTCCCTTCAGCACATTGCCCTCCGCCCCGTATTTTTGGTCGCCGACTACCGGATGCCCGATAGCCGCCATGTGAATGCGCAACTGGTGCGTTCTTCCAGTGGTTGGAAACAAATCGACCAGTGTGAGATGCCCGCTTCGCAGAGACGAAACCGTGTCAACCGCCACATACTCGCTGTGCGCCGACAGCCCGTTAACCGGTTCATCCACCTGTCCCGATGACGAAAGTTTCCCCATCACCACCGCGCGATACCGCTTGTGGACTTTCCGTTCCTGAAACTGCCGGCCAAGGACAACCTGCGCACCCGCTGTTTTGGCGACCAGCAGCAAGCCGCTTGTCGAATAATCCAGCCGATGAACCGGCCGCGGCCAACCCAGCGCATCCGGTTCCGCCGAAGGTGCCAAACCGCCGGCCAGTGCGTTCTCGACGGTCTTGAATTTATTTCCGCTGACCTCAATGCCCGCCGGTTTGTTGACCACCGCCAGATATCCATCTTCGTATACAACCTCGAGCGGCAGCCGATACGTTTTGGGGATCCGCTGCTGTAGATCCACCAGTTCAAGTAGCTGGCCCGCTTGCACCCAGTCACCGCTTTGGGCAACAGCCCCGTCGATTCTAAACTCCCCGCGCTTGATGGCTTTGGCAATGCCCTTTCGCGATGGAATCACCGGGAATGCGGCCCGGGCATAATCGGAAAAACGCACACCCCCCACGCCTTCAGGAACGATATGGGTTTCTTTGATAATCACGGTTGGACCAACTCGCTCAACACGGCATTGCTGATAAACAGGGCATCATTGCTTAATCTCAACCGTCCTTCCAGTCTTTGGAGGAGCCTCTCCGCGACCATGTGTTCAATATCAGTCCCGCACAATGCATCCACGCTGTATCCCGTAAGCAGTTCAAACTCCTCCAGGTCTACTCCATCCGTCAGGCGCAGCCACATCACCAGGAATTCCCTCGCCTTGGTTTCGGGATCAAGCCGCTCCACCTCGTCGAAGGGTTTTTTGCCGTCCAGCAACCGGCCGCAGTATTGCCCGAGATCGCGCACGTTGCCGAAGCGTGCGCCGTTCCAGTGCGAGTGTGCCGCCGGACCGACCCCAAAATATTCACCGTTTTTCCAGTAGAGCAAATTATGACGGCACTCGGCGGCGGGTTTTGAGAAATTGGAAATTTCATAATGCCCGTATCCGGCACCTTCAAGAATCGCTTTTACCGCAAAATAATTATCCGCTTCCTCGTCGTCGCTCGGCGGAACGATCCGCCCTTCATCGCGGTCGCGCGTCATGGCGGTGCCCGGTTCATAAATCAGGTTGTAGTAGGAAATGTGCTCGGGATCCAGTTCCGTCACCTTGCGGGCGTCGGCCAGCACATCTTCCGTTTTCATGCCGGGAATACTCTGGATCAGATCAATATTCAGGTTGTCAAAACCGGCATCCCGCAACATCCGGAAACCTTTTATGGCTTCCTCCGCTGTATGGATGCGACCCAGCAGTTTGAGCGCTTTTTCATGGAAGGATTGAATCCCCAGCGAAACGCGGTTCACCCCGCCGTTTCGCAAGATGCCCACTTTGTCACGATCCAAGGTTCCGGGGTTGGCCTCGCAGCTCCATTCGCGTACTTGGGAGACATCGATGTTTCCATGAATAATTTCAATCAGCTGCGCCAGTTGTTCCGCGCTGACGGCGGGAGGCGTTCCGCCACCGATGAAGATCGTCTCCGGCGCAAACGATGTTGGCAGGCGCTTCAGCTCGGTTTCCAGGCATTGGAAAAAACGGTCGATGGTTTTCCAATCTCTGGAAACCACCGAATAGAAGTCGCAATACGTGCATTTAGCGATGCAGATCGGAATATGGATGTATAAGCCCGACATGTGATCCTTGGTCCTGTTTATCCTGTCATTCTGTCAAAAAATATTTATTGTGAATAGCCATGAAGAAAATCCGCTTAGACCAGTTGCTTGTCCAGCGAAACCTGACCGAAAGTCGCGAACAGGCGCAACGCCTGATCCGTGCGGGCATGGTACGCGTAAACAACCAACCCGCCGACAAACCTGGGCACCAGCACCCCGCCGACGCAGAGCTATCCATTAAGCAGAAGGAAAAATATGTCAGCCGCGGCGGGCTGAAGATCGAAGGCGCTCACAAGCAGTTTGGGTTCGTCCTGCAGGGTGCCGTCTGCCTCGACATTGGATCCTCCACCGGTGGCTTTACCGATTTCATGCTCCAGCATGGCGCGGCAAAGGTCTATGCCATCGATTGCGGCACCAACCAGCTTCACTACAAGCTGCGCGAGGATGAGCGGGTGGTTGTTATGGAAAACACCAATGCACGCCATTTGACCCAATCGGACATTCCTGAACAAGCCGACTTCTGCAGCATCGACACGTCCTTTATTTCGCTGACCAAAATTCTGCCGCCGCTCAAAAACCTGGTGAAACCAGGCGGACATATTATCTCGCTGATCAAACCGCAGTTCGAGGCTGGCAAGGACCAGGTCGGCAAAGGCGGCGTGGTGCGCGATCCCGAAATACATCGGGAAGTGATCGAAAAAGTCAGGAAATTCGGAACCGAGAAGCTTGGCTTCAAGTGGCTCGGCCTATGCACCTCCCCCATCACCGGTCCGGCGGGCAACGTTGAATTCCTGGCCTATTGGGAAGTTTAACCAATACGTCGGTATTTTGCTCATCAATACATTCGGCAAAAAAAACTTCTTGACACAAACCCTTGTGAACCGTAAATGTTTTCTGTCTCTTGCAGACGATTTCTATTGAGCGCGTGCCCATGTCGCCTGATACGAGACTCCCATTGGGTCACGAGCGCGGTACGACAAAGGAGCGATTCGAATGAAACTCGTCATTCCCTGCCAACAACTTCTCACTATCGTGTTGCTACTGACATTAGCGGTAGCGGCAGCCGCCCAGGATTTTACTTACACCACGAACAACGGAGCTATCACCATTACCGGATACACCGGCGCCGGCGGGGCGGTAGCTATTCCAGATACCATCGATGGCTTGCCGGTCACCACCATCGGTTTCTCTGCGTTCTATGACGTCAGCAGTATGACCAGCATCTCTTTTCCGGATAGCATCACTAACATCGAAGGTGACGCATTTTATGGGTGCTGGCGCCTGAGCAATCTCGTGATTCCCGACAGTGTCACGTCAGTCGGGAACGGAGCATTCACCTATTGCAACGGCCTCACCAACGTTACCATCGGCTCAAGCGTCACCAATATCGGCGAGAATGTCTTCTTATCCTGCACCAGCCTGCACGACCTCACGATCCCCGACAGCGTCAACGCTATACAGGACAGGACATTCAAAAATTGTTCTCTCTTGACCAATGTCACCATCGGCAGCTCCGTTCGCAACATTGGAATCGATGCATTTTACAACTGCAATAATCTAGCCCAAGCCACGATTCCGGACAGTGTCACCAACATTGGCTACCGTGCATTCTGGCAATGCATGAACCTATCAAGCATCGAAATCGGCAACGGCACCACTGCCATCGGACCGCAAGCGTTTTATGCATGCAGCAGCCTGACCAATATCATGATCGGCAGCAACGTCACATCCATTGGCAATGAAGCCTTCATGGACTGTATCAGTTTGCCGAGCATCACCATACCCGACAGCGTTATTGACATGGGGAACTCTGTTTTTTTCTTCTGCCCCGGTCTCACCAATGCGGCAATCGGAAACGGGGTTGCCGCCATTATGCCCAACGCATTTGATCACTGTGAAAACCTTGCCGACGTCACCATCGGCAACAGCGTAGAATCTATCGGAGACTACGCGTTCAATGGATGTACCCGTCTGATGGACATTGAGCTCCCTGACAGCGTTGCATCGATCGGAACCGCGGCATTTAATCAATGCAGCGCCCTTGCCGGAGCTACGCTTGGCAACAGTGTTGCTTCTATTGGCGACGGTGCGTTCTATTCCTGCACCAGCCTCACGGGTATCGTGATACCAGGTAGCGTCACCGACAGCGGGAATTTCACATTCGCTTTCTGCACCAATCTGAGCAGCATCACGATAGACCATGGAGTTATCGCCATCGGAAACAGCATGTTCGATTCTTGTTCCAGCCTGACCAATGCGGTTATCCCCGACAGCGTCACCACAATTGGCAAATGGGCATTCCGGAACTGCACGGGCCTGATCAGCGTCACGATCGGCACCAACGTCGTTACAATCGGCGAGGAGGGATTCAAAAACTGCAACAGTCTGGAAAGTGTTGCGATCCCCGACAGCGTCACCTCCATCGGGCGTTCAGCATTCAATGCCTGCGCCAACCTGACCAGCGTCACAATTCCCGACAGCGTTACTTCCATCGGGGACTATGCGTTCTATTGGTGCGCCAACCTGACCAGCCTCATGATCGGTAACGGCGCTGCCGCGATCGGAGTTGGTACGTTCTATTCCTGCACCAACCTGGCCAGTGTCACGATCCCCGACAACATCACCGCCATCGCGGACAAGGCTTTCCAGCTTTGCGCCAATCTGACCAGTGTCTTTTGCCAAGGGGACGCCCCCGCTCTGGGGGGTGCGCTGGTGTTCGATGGCGCCACGAATGCAACCATCTATTATCTGCCCGGAACAACCGGATGGGGTGCGACATTTGGCGGTCGCCCGACCGAGTTGTTGAACCCGCAGATGCAGAACCTCGGGGTATCGTTGAATCAGTTCGGATTCACCATTTCAGGCCCCAGCAACCTGGTTGTCAGCATTGAAGCCTGCACGAATCTTGTCTATCCCATCTGGACAGCCTTGGAAACCAACACGCTGACCGGGGGTTCTGCCCAATTCAGCGATGCGCAGTGGACAAATTATCCCACTCGTTTCTATCGTTTCAGTCTGCCATAAAACAAGATGCCCGATCCGGCGATACTGAAGAAGGATAGTCTCTTTCCCCAATCGTTCCAGCCATTGGAAAGGAAAGTACAAGGCACTAACCTACCGGCAGGTCTTCTTCGGCTTTGACCGGGATCTCGTTTGTCTTCATCTCCGGCTTTTGGGGTTCGGGCGGAATTTCCGGCAGCGGCTCCATCTGTTCCTCCACCATCTCTTCAACCGTTTTTTCTTCGACCGGCACGACAGCCACCGGCATCTCCGGCACGGCAGGAGGTTCTGGCTCTGCTTTGGATACTTTCTTTATGAGTTCCTCAACCGCTTGGTCTTCCTCAACCGGCAGTGGTTTATCGGCTTTCGGCACGGGCGGTTTTTCATCATTTAGAATTCCCGCAACCTGGGCCATCGTTGATTCAATCCGGGTCGTTTTTTGGGGTATTGCCTCTTCAACGACAGCTGCACGGGGTTTGCTTGCGGGATGTTCGCCGGTCAATCTGACGAAGGTTTCATACCCCCACGGCGCGTACTTCCCAATCGTCTCTGCCTTGATTTCCAGCAAACCCGTAAGAAATACCGCTTCCAGCAGCAGCAACAGCAGCACGGCCGCAGTGGCGACGTGCGAAACCGGATTTACCCTGCGCATTTCTTTGTTTTTCATGGATTATTGGAGTAACGGAGTTTCCGTGCTTTGTACATGCTTTTCTTACAGTTCTTATACTTGACCGCATCGGCGCGCTTCGGCATTCTCGCCCGTCTATGAAAGCAAACGACTATCACGTAACAATGGACGCCCTTGCCAGCCTGTGCAAGCGGCGTGGGTTTATTTTCCAGACTTCGGAAATCTACGGCGGAATCAACGGCTTCTGGGACTACGGCCCGCTCGGCGTAGAGATGAAGCGCAACATCAAAGCCTGCTGGTGGAAATCCATGACCCAGCTGCGCGAGGACATCGTCGGCCTCGACAGCTCGATCATTATGCACCCGAAGGTATGGGAAGCCTCGGGCCACGTCGGCAACTTCAAGGATCCGATGCTTGACTGCCGCGAAACCAAAAGCCGCTACCGCGCCGACCAGATCTTCGTGCTCAAGCACAAGACCGATGCCGACGCGCTGATGTTCGCCTTCCAGGAAGAGGTGTCCGCCCCGGCCGTAAAGAAGATCAAGAAAGTTGCCAAAGGCAATCCCGACGATTACGAAACGGTCGCCCTGCTCGATATTCCGCTCGAAGCCTACGGCAAGCTGGTCGGTCCCGACACCAACGAACCCGGTACGCTAACGGAGCCGCGCGCGTTCAATCTGATGTTCAAGACCTACGTCGGCCCCGTCGAGGAAAGCTCCAACGTGGCCTACCTCCGCCCCGAAACCGCTCAGGGCATCTTCGCCCAGTTCGGCAACGTCTGCTCCACCGTCCGCAACAAGATCCCGTTCGGCATCGCGCAGATCGGCAAAGCCTTCCGCAACGAAATCAATCCGCGCAACTACACCTTCCGGTCGCGCGAGTTCGAGCAGATGGAACTCGAATATTTCATCAAGCCCGGCACCGATGCCGAGCAGCACGAATACTGGGTGACCGAACGTCTCAAATGGTACGAAAAGGTCGGCCTTCCCGAAGGCCGCATGCACCGCGACATCCATGAAGGCGACGCCCTCGCCCACTATGCCAGCGCCTGCACCGACATCATGTACGACTTCCCCTTTGGCACGCAGGAACTCGAAGGCATTGCCGCCCGCGGCAACTTCGACCTCACCCAGCATCAGGAAACCAGCGGCAAGAAGCTGGAGTACCACGACGAGGAAGCGAAGGAAACCTACATCCCCCACGTCATCGAACCTTCTGCCGGCGTTGATCGCATCGCCCTCGCGTTGCTGTGCGAAGCCTACCGCGAAGAGTGGATTCCCAAGGGCAAAGACGGCGGCGAGGTTCTCACTGCCGAAGCCGGAGCCAACCGCGCGCCCGAGGGCTACGAAACCCGCACCGTGTTGCGCTTTGCCCCGTGCATCGCGCCGTACAAGGTCGCCGTTCTGCCGCTGGTCAAAAACAAGGAGGAGCTTGTTGCCAAAGCACGTGGCATCTACGAACAGCTCTCCAAGCGCTGGAAAGTGTTCTACGACCAAACCGGCGCCATTGGACGCCGTTACCGTCGTCAGGACGAAATCGGAACACCGCTGTGCGTCACTGTCGATTTCGAGACCATCGAACAGGACGATTGCGTAACGATCCGCGACCGCGACACCATGGAGCAGATTCGTATGCCCATCGCCGAGCTGGAAGCCTACATCGCCAACATCGTCGATTTCTAGACAACGCCCGATCGGGGGATCGGGCTTTCATTGCTAAATCCGGGTGCCCCACCACCCGGCGGATCCCGCCTGCAACGGCGGGTTTTTTTATCCCATCACCCCATGTTATTAGAATTATATTGAAATATATTCAATATATGAAATTTCGTCATATAACGGAGATAATCAGCTCAATACAGACCTTACGCACAACATCGCTCTATTTTTGTGCGCACATCCCATTTTAATATAAATTTTTTATTCAATATTATTTATTATATTTCAATTCATAGGTTGACAGCACATCCGAAGCTGCTGTAGCTTCA
This sequence comes from Kiritimatiellales bacterium, assembly GCA_021734595.1. Classification (GTDB taxonomy): domain Bacteria; phylum Verrucomicrobiota; class Kiritimatiellia; order Kiritimatiellales; family Pontiellaceae; genus JAIPIO01. Next base: position 14,430 of record JAIPIO010000045.1, read on the forward strand.
AATCCACAAAGTGGATAGAGGGAGGTTCCATGACATTGCCGAACAAGGCCGGGATAAAACTGAAGCAAGCCCGCCAGGAACTGGGATTCACCCAGAAAAAGCTGGCGGGGATGATCGGTTGCACTTCTTCCGCGCTGTGCATGTTTGAAAAAGGCAAACACGATGCCTTGTCTGTTGAACGCCTGAAAACGGCCTGTGAAGCGTTGAACCTTGAGCCCGGCGCACTATTGGAGAAAACCGGCGCACGCTATTGCAGCAACCCTTTTTGCCCGACCCACTATCCTTTCCGTATCGGCGACGCAATCGCGTTGAAGCCCGAACCGGTAGACGGGGATAGCGCTGCGCGCTGCTGCGGCTGGTGTGGCGAGCTGCTGGTTTCGAAATGCGAGGCGTGCGACACAGCCTATGACGGCGAATCCGCTTTTTGCCAAGGGTGCGGGCAGGCATATGTCGACCTTCCAGAGGGATACCACGTTGACGAAAAGGTACTTGGAGAGCTTCAACTTCTGCGAGTGGAACGGGCGGCTTTTACCGATTTGCGGGAGGGAGGACAACATGATAAATCCACTCAACCATCCCGACAGCCTTGAGGCGTGCGATGAAATACGGTCGCGTCTGCTGGTTATGTTCATGGATGCCGGCATCCGGTTCACGGTGGTCTACGGCAGCCGCACCTCGCTGAAAAAATCGTTTTCCATTTCGCACGACCATTTTGTGCCGTGGATCCAGAAAGACATCCGCACCGTCCAGAACAGGGAGCTTTCCGCCCAGCTGGAAGAGGGATGCCGCCGCCTTGTCCCCTCGGTTACCGAAGTTACGCTATCGCTATCCACGAAATCCCATCTGGGCGTAAAGTCCGATCTCGACCTGGACCAAATCGCAATCTGCCTGCCGGCCGCATGGTCATGTAGGAAGAGTAGCGCCTTGGAGGTTTCCGAACGCCCGTCCCGCAAAAAACTGCAGCGGATCACCGGGCATTTTGTGCAGGACTTGAACGCGCAGACATTGCTGGCCATGAAAGCCGGCGATGACCTCAACGTGCTGATCGACGGCACGGCAACCTATTGGGTGGATGACGAGGAGTGCCAGCATGCCGCCCCTATCGACCAGGAATTCCGCCGCTTCGGCTACCAAGCGGAGTTTATCGCGGCGAACCGGCACAAATGCCGGACCATACTCAATTGCCTGAAAAGGATCTGGGTCGATCCGCGGATCGTATGGATTTCCGAGCACTGCCTGCTAAGCCGTCTCCTGTCCGACACCGACATAGCGCTGGTGGATGCCGGCCAGCTGTCCGCACGGGTCCACCGGCACATGAACGGCGTGCATTCCATGGTGCGCGAGTCCGATTATGGCATTGCACGGTTCCAACAACAGCTTAGCAGCCAGCTTGGCGTTCTTAATTTTTCCGTCGAGGACTTCGACCGGTTGAACCGGGTGCGGCTGTTTGAGCGATCGATTGCCGGGGGTGTTGCCGCTCCGCTCGATCTTGAATATGAGGCGACGGGGAGTTATTCCCGCAGCTCGATTGAACGTGCCATGCAAACACTGGCCAAAACATACTGGAACAAGCTCCTGGAAAAAACCGGTGAAGTTGCGGGTTCCCGCATGGTGGTTGCCGGCGATTCGCCCACCTACCTGCTGAGTCTTGCAAAGGCGGCTGCCGCCCATGGCCGGAATGTTGAAATCGAGTGGCCAGACGTTCGGGTGAAACAGGGTTTGGAACCCTCCGCCCGCGCCGTGCTTCGTGCCGTGGATCTATTCCACCGCCAACCTTTCCACGGGTTTTGCGTGGGAAACCTGAAGATGCACCAGACGGAAAAATTCATCAAAAAAGCGGCCCGGCAAACAGGCAGGGCCACGGTTTGCATGTTGCATGTTGCTGTAGCAACCATTATCGAGAAGATGATGAACCGAACGTAGCTGCTGCTGACACCCCGCCCATGCGGAGCCGTTTAGCTGAAATCCACTTTTTCCAATGTCTGGAAAATTTCGTCGGTGTTCTTTTCCTCGGTGGCGTCGAACAATTCACCGAGGAATGACAGGGACTGTTTTGATTTCCAATCCCTGAAACTATCGAGCGTAACGCCGCGTGCAGACAGATAGCGTCCGACCGGATTCGAGGACATGTCAAAACCGGCTTCGTGAATGCTGCGCTCAATGAAATTTTCAAATGGTCCGGCACTGCCATGCACAAAGTTGTCGCGGGCGGGAAAGTCGATTTTGTACTGGGCATAAAGCTGGCCGCGAAAGCTGGCCGGATTGGCCTTGCTGGCATCGGTCGATCCGAGGAT
>JAIPIO010000046.1 GCA_021734595.1 Kiritimatiellales bacterium
GACCATGAAGAGTCAGCCCAACTGCATGAAGCGCACCGACACCGAAGACGGCGGACTCTGCGCCATCGACTTCCGCGCCGGGCTTGCCCTGCTACCCTGGCTCCCCATGAGCCCCGGCGACGTCAAGCTGATCTTCGACGGCTTCAAAAGGAAAACCCTCGTCCAGTTTGGCTCGTGCGATTTCGACATCTTCGATCAGTTCAACCAGAAATATCCCGATGTGTTCGCCGGGATGGAACCGATGATCGAGGAACTTAAGCAGCGCGACCATGCCTACCGAAGATCGCTGCCCAATATCACCCGCCACGGGTTCCGGCTCATTCAGGACAGCGGGCTGCGCCGCGATGTCCGGGCCGGACTGGTCGAGGGATATGCCGCCGCCGACCTCGTCGATGACGCCTTTGCCGAAAAACTCCGGGCGGGCGGGTTGCGCTTTACCGTTTTCTATCTGCTCGGCGCGATTCCAGTCATTGGAAAAGCAATCCGCAAGCGCTGGGGCAACGCCGCGGTCCGGCGGCACATCCGCAACATGCTCACCCGGCCCGCCTATCTGCGGGCCGCGCTCGCCGCCCGGGCCGCACACGACCTGATCGAGTGGCACCGCACCGGACGCACCGATGAAAAGCGTACCCGCTACCTGGCCAACCATCCGAGCAGCTACTTGCTCGAGCGCTGCACGCTGGGGCTCATCCCCCTGCCCGCCCTGCACCGGGTCATTACACAGCCGGTTCGGGTCTGGAACAGGATCTGCGCCTTCTGCGGTTTTCTGCGCAGCTTTTTTAAAAGCGAGGAATACCGCGAACAGTGGTTCCTCAACGAAGTGGCCGAGGGTAAAAAAGCCGGCATGCTTACCGAAGAGCAATACCGCCAGATTACGGCCGTCATCAAAGATCCCTTCATCATTAAATATCTCAGATGCCTCGGCGTTCATTTTGCCACCCTGCCCATCACCCAGCTCGTCGGCCTGATCGGCGGCGGCATCTGGGCGGTCTGGCTGTTGATGCATGGCCACTCATGGGAGCTTGCTCTCGGCGCATTTGGCGGCACCATGGTTGCCCTACAGATCCTGCCCGTGTCGCCCGGCTCGATTGCCCGTGGCCTGTTCGTGGTCTACCTGATGATCCGCGAGCGCAACTGGCGCGACTATCTCGTGGCCTGCCCGCTCTCGTTCGTGAAATACCTGGGCTACCTCGCTTTCCCGCTGCAGATGACCACCACCTACCCGCAACTCGCGCGTTTCATGGCCAGTCGATGGGCCACCAATGCCGTCCACATCGTTCCGGTATTCGGCGAACATGGCGCCCTGCTGGAGCACTGGGTGTTCGATATCTTTTTCAATGTCCCGCAGATTATCGGACGTCATATCAGGGGCGTACTTACCGCATGGCTTGTTTTCGGGCTGCTGCTCGCCTCCCTGATCCTGTGGCTCGCGCCATACGGCATGGCCGGTTGGACCAGCACCTTCATCGCGCTCATCGCCGCATTCATTTTGCCACGTTTGCTTTTCTTCCCGCTTTTGGCCAGATCAAACAATCCCGCCCGGGAGCAGGCCGATGATTAACTGCAAACACATTGCCATACTCGCACTATTCCTCTCCGCGCAGCTTCTGTCCGCCCAGGAAATGCCCGTCCTGCCCAAAGGAAAAAAGCCGCAGACTTTCCGCGAGCTCAAGGAAATGCTCAAGCCGCTGGGGTTCGACATCAAGCGCCCCGAGCTGGCGGTCCCTAAAGGCATGCGCGAACATCTCGACGTTACGTATGCCGAATACGGCAAACGGGAACTCAAACTCGATCTCCTCCTCCCGAAGAAAGGGAGCAAACCCTGCCCGCTCGTTATCCTGATCCACGGCGGCGGCTGGAAAAAAGGCAGCAAGGAGGGCGAACGCGCCAAAGCGCTATGGTTGGTGGAGAAAGGCTATGCCGCCGCCGCGATTGAATACCGCCTTTCCGGCGAAGCCAGGTTTCCCGCCGCCATCCACGACTGCAAGGCCGCGATCCGCTGGTTGCGCAGCAACGCCGGCAAACATGGCTATGATCCCGACAAGATCGCCGTCTTCGGCGGATCGGCCGGTGCGCACCTCGCCGCTCTCACCTCCACCGCCGGCAAGGAGGCGAAGCTGGAAGGGCCGCTGGGCGAAAAGAGCAAGGTATCCAGCACCGTACAAGCCGCCATCGTCGTGTCCGGCCCCACCGACATCACCTCCGAGCGCGTTATTGAACGCACCCGCGCGGGCGACGAAAACTACCTCATGTTCATCGGCGGCAGCTACGACGACATGCCCGCAGCCTACAAACAGGCCTCCCCGGCCACCTGGGTCGGCCAGGATACCCCGCCCATGTTCATCATCGGCGAAAACTCCATCGATTCCGCCGAACCGATCCTCGCAAAACTGGCCAAGCAGAAAATTGCGAACGACTCGCTCGTGCTCACCGGCGCGATCCACGGTTCGTGGAACTGGGATCCCTGGTTTTCCGTAACCATGAACCGCACCGACCAGTTCCTGCGCAAGGTGTGGAAATTGAAATAGCTTCCATATCCGCCAGTTCCAGTGATTGGAAAAAACCTTCCAATGCCTGGAAACGCTTGGTACCGTAGGCACTGGCGAATCGCCATAATAGTTCGTTGAACATCGGTTTTATAAAGGGGAACGCGCAGATGAAACTAGCCATCGGTTTTCTATGTTTCGCGGCGGTGTTGTCGAGCATCGCCCATGAGGTCTATGTGGGTGAGGATGGAACGGCCGACGGGAACGGCAGCAGGAAAAACCCGTTTGCAACCTTGGGCCAGGCGCGCGACAGCATACGCGCCGGGCGCAAAAGCGGGGCCATAAAGGGTGGTGAAAAAATCACGGTCTACATCGGTCCGGGGACATATTCCATAACAGAGAGTTTTAAGCTGACCAAGGAGGACGGCGGCAGCGAGGGAGCGCCGGTTGTATACAAGGCTTTGGAGCGCGGTAAAGCCCGCCTGTGCGGCGGTGTCCGCTTGAAGCCGGATAGCTTCAAACCCGTTAACGATGAGTCTGTGCTAAAGCGCCTTGATCCTTCGGTGCGCAGCCGGATTCTGGTGTGTGACGTTTCACCGCTTGCCCCAGCGGGGGGCTTTCCAAAACTCAAAATCGCCTACAAAGGCGCCCCGCAAAGTCCGCTGCTCTATGTCGACCACCGGCCAATGACCATCGCGCGCTGGCCCAATCTGGAAGCCGCGGAGGGAAACTGGGTCGGCTTTTCAAACGTCATCGATACCGGCATAGCCGACCCGGACAATCCGGACCCCGCCAAACGCAAGGCGCATCCGGGGGCCTTTGTTTTCGAGGATGCGCGCCCCCAACGCTGGGATATCGATTCCGGAGTATGGCTTTTTGGCTACTGGACCCACGACTGGAGCGACGAGGTGATAAAGATTTCCTCGTACGACCGGGACACGAAAACAATTCATTTGGCGGCACCCCACCATTACGGCATCAAGGGGAAAACATGGGGAAGGAAAGAACGCCGTTTCTATGCCTTGAACCTGCTCGAAGAGCTCGATGCCCCTGGCGAGTGGTATCTTGACCGTAAAACAAACCGGCTCTATTTTTACCCGGGTGATGGTTTTGAATCCGCCCGGATCATCCTGACCACCCTGACCAAACCCATGGTGGAATGCGTCGGAACCCGGCATGTTGAATTCCAGGGATTGGAATTGGAATACGGGCACGCCATCGGTTTCGTGCTGAAGCAGGTTGACCATATTGATATTAGGGGATGTGTGGTGGCTAATTTTGCGGGCGGAGGCATCTCGCTAATCGGCGAAAACTGCTCGGTCCAGTCATGCGATGTATTCAATGCAGGCCGGACCGGCATATGGGTGAATGGCGGCAACCGCGCCACGCTAACCAAGGCCGGCAACCGGATCGAGAACAACCACGTTCATGACTTCGGCCTGTATCAGCGCACGTACGCGGCCGGCATCAGCCTGCAGGGATGCGGCCAGATCATGCGGAACAACCGCATCCATGATGCGCCGCACTCGGCCGTGCTGTACAGCGGCAACGAGCATCTGCTGGAGTATAACGAAGTCTTCCGGGTCGTTATGGAAACCGGCGATGCGGGCGCATTCTACACCGGACGCGACTGGACCACCCAGGGAAACGTGCTGCGCTACAACTATGTCCACCATCTGGGCGGCGGCGATGAGAACCATGTGAACACCATGGGCTTTTACTTTGACGACTGCGACTGCGGCGACGAGGTGACCGGCAATATTTTCTTCCGCGCCGGACGGGCAATCATGATCGGCGGCGGCCGCGAGCACCCGGTGGTCAACAATCTGATTGTCGACTGTCCGATCGGTCTGCACATCGATGCCCGCGGCATGAAATGGGACCGCTGGAACAATCCGGCGGAGCCCAGCTGGATGCTGGAGAAGAAAGCGGAGAAGCTGAACTATAAACAGCCACCCTGGAGCGACCACTACCCACGGCTTGCTCGGATCATGGAGGACAGCCCCCGCGAACCGTTGTACAACCCAATCCGCAACAATGTCTTTGTCGACTGCAGAAACGAGATCTGCAATTTTGACAAGGAGGTAATGGGGCTGATGGACAAGTTCGAGATCGAAAACAATCTGGCGGTATTCACCGCAAGTGCCGAAAAAATTCCGCTCAAGGACGGCGTCCCGGGTTTTACCACGCTGAACGGAAGCAATGATGCTCCGATTGATCTTGGGTTCCGGGATGCGGAACAGGGCGATTTTAATCTGTGCGCACACGCACGGTTGTTGAAGCTGGCGCCACAATTCAAGGAGATCCCGTTTAACAAGATCGGTCTCTACCGGGATAAGTTCAGAGGAACGCTGCCCGACTCCTCGCCAGCGTCCATCTCCAGTCAACCCTGAGGCCCGCCTTTTCCAGATATTGGAAATGAAGGGAGCTGCTCTGTCAGCGCCACGGCGGCGTTGATCTACCGAACTTCCACGCTTCTCGTACACTGTGGATAGCTCTCTTTGTACAACCTAGAGTGAGAATGAGGGGCAACATTAAAATGCCGATAAAGTCAATTTTACCTGTTTCCTTGCCAATCCTCCTCGGGCTTAAGGCGGCAAACACAACGAAAATCGTAATGGAGAGGGAGAAAATTGCCAGGAAACTCCACAAAACCGCCTCCCTTATGAGCCTGACCTTTGCTACTTGATTGTCATCGGCGATGTTGCTTGCTTTTTGACTTTGGCCGAATTGGTCGTGGATTTCCAAGGAATCAGCAGGTTTATTGGTGTGATCTGTAATTTGAACATTAATTCCCTGAGACCGGCACTGCCTGGATAATGCTACGACATCTTTCTTAAGTGCATTTCGTGCGATCATCCAACAACGCCCGCCCGCCACAATCGACAGCGCATACCCATTTTGGGGCGGGCTTTTTTTTGGCAATGGAGTCACATGCACAGCAAACGACACATCCGCAAGAGGAAACTCAGAACTCTTCGTTTTTATGAATACCTGTTCCTTTATATTTGCTTTCTGATTTTCGCGATCGAAAATAACTTTCTGAGCGCTAATGGCATTCTTGACGCCAAATACAATTGCGAACATTGGTACTATCGTTAACAAACCATAAAAGGCCAGCAGAACGAACAGCATGGGAAAATACATTAAAGATTCACTGATCGCCTCTCTGAGTTCCGAAAATGCACAAGCAATCGAAGGCAATATTAGTATTCCCATGCTGGCAAAATAAATACCGACTGCTATGGCGAGTATACCTCCACCTATGGCGTCATAGGCAAGCACGACGTGACCTGCAGCATTCTTCTTAGCGTGAAAAGCAAAATTATCTGATTTGTAGATCTTCATTTGGATTTAGGGATCAGCCTTCTGTTCTTTGCATCCATCATCTTCCACATTACCTCCCATCTCTACCTGATCCGCCTTGCCGGTGATCGGTGGATGGAGGGACCTCTGTTGTTAGTCAGTTCATTGTTTTCATTAATATCAAAGTAAGCGTGACGGTACAGATTATCACCATCACTAAACCCGCTTTTAGACTTCCAATTTTACTGCCCAGATAGGCATGTCCAAAACAGATGCCAAGGATCGCCACCATCCAAATCAGAATCAATCTGATGTATTCACCCGACCACTCAAATTGTTGCTTTTCTGTGATAACCCTGAACGCAACTCTCAACCCTGCGACTGAAAGGATAATGATTGAATTTCGAACTGCCTCATGAAATGGGGCGATGACTTTGTTGTTGTTCATAGAAACCACCCAAAGCAGAAAAGGGAAACAAAAACAGATAGCCACAGTATCAATGGGATGGCGTTGCAGTTCTGCCGATTTTGCTTCCAGACCTTGAAATACCAGAATGGAATAAACGGCCAGATCAACAAAAGCGACGAGAACAACCAGTTTTTATTATTATGGCTGTTGATTTTATCAAGCATGTACATCAGTGACGGTACCAGGATCAAGGTGCCGAAGGCTATCAGGACTACCATTGCAGTTGTGGGCTGGATTTCAACCATACTTATCTTTCAGCAGCCAATATGAATGCTGTTATGATTTCAATTAACACCAGAATATGAATTGCCAGAAATGCTTTAACCGAGATTGGCAGCTTCCCTTCACCTCTTCCGATTTCCCACGCCACCGTCCAGTCGGCCCACATGGATAATCCCCAGTTGGTGGAAGTGACCACTGTTCTTCCTTTTTGCCGTATGTATCGTCGCAGGCCGAAAAACCATAACGCCAGCAACACAGGAGGACAAACAAACAGGGTGACGAGATATAGGTTTGTCAGAATTTCATCCATTGTATTTATCTCTCTCCATCCTCCCCGCTTTTCCATCTCCGCCTATCCGTTTTGCCGAGGATTGGAGGGCTCATTCAGTCTTTGGTCGGCTCATTTGGTTTAGGATTAGATTTCAGGATTTCGTTTTTCAGGTCAGCTAGTTGAGCAGATATTTTCAGGATGCCAGCCGACACGAATAAAATTATGGAAAGTGCAAACATCGGGATTGCGCTAGATAAATCGCTCTTATTGGTAGCCATGAATCCAAGAAGGAATGTGATGATTGCGGCACCCAGTGGAAGCAATGCAGATGTTTTATTCATGTTATCTCTCTCCTCATTCTTGCAATCCCCATCTCCGCCTTATCCGTTTGGCTGGTAATCAGTAAAGGGGGATGACTCCTATATTTTGCGTCTGCCTTATATTAAATCTAAAACAACCAGCAAAAACGTTACTGGCAATATTAGGACAACCAGACCTCCAAGAATGTACACCCACCTAGGAATGAACTCCTCGCTCAAACTTGTTCGAATCACATCTCCGGTTATACCCTTCCATATAAGGAAGACTCCCAAAGCACCGATAAAGATGGCTCCCACAGCACCCTTCCATATGTAACCCATTATTATCTTCCTCTGGCATTTTATTTACATGGACATCCCGCTTCTCAAACAGCGTACGCCTGATACGCATTTTAGCAAGAGTCATCACAAAGTTGCTATAAGTTACAGTTCTTCCTCCAGCGCCTTATCCGCGTCTATCTGCTTGATCCGTCGAAGACCCTCGAGACTTCGGGGCGGGTTTGTTCTGCTTTTCCAATCATTGGAAAATGGAGGGCGCGGTTCTCACGTGACCACGTTGGCACGTGGAACGTGACTCACGTGGCACCCGCGCCGTGGCGGCGACGAGCCGAAACGAAGCGGAGACAGCCAGCTTGGAAAGCTGGAGTGACCGAAGGGAACGGCAACCGCCACCCTCCAACAATTTGAAAACCGTAGTCGTCCCGAAGGTTCGGGGCGAAGGCGGGGTCTCGGCCCCCGCCCTACAGCAGGTCATCCGTTCAGTCAGACCTCGTCATCAGATAGACTCCGGCAGCGATTCCACCAACAACCTAATCACCTGACCCTATCACCAGAAGATGATTCGCCGTCTGCTTGACGTCTACGTCGCACAACACCAATAGATAGATCGCTATCGGGACGTTCAAGAAAGCAGTTCGGCCAATCTTGCCCAGCGTTCGATTTCAATACATTCCGGCCGTTCGCTATGCTCGATGCCGGCATCCCCAAGAATCAGGTCGACCGGCTCAATGCCCATTCGCTTGAGAATGGTGCCGATCTGTTTGCGTCGCTGCGAGAAGCAGGACTTCACGAGCTGCTTAAACAGCGGGTATTCGGACTTTCCAATGGCTGGAACTTCGCGCCGGGTCATCAGCACCACGGCCGACCACACCTTCGGGGGCGGCAGGAAGCAGGTGGGGCTGATTTTCTTCACGAGCGTGTTTTCATAGAATACGCCCGTCAGGATGCCGAGGATGCCGTAATGCTTGCTGCCTGCGGGAGAGACCAGGCGGTCGGCCACCTCTTTCTGAATCGTCAACGCCATCCGCGCGGGCCGGTGTTCGCACTCGGCAATTTCCACCATCAGGCGGCTGGCCACCGAATAGGGCAGGTTGGCCGCCACTTTGTTGATACCGGCTGAAAAAAGCGCATCCAGATCAACGTCGAGCGCATCGGATTCAATCAGGGTAAAATTTCCAAGGCCTGGAAACCGGGATTTCAGGTATTTTGCCATCACCGGGTCTTTTTCGATGCAGGTGACCGACTTCGCCTTGGGAACAATCCGTTCCGTCAGCGCGCCAAGGCCGGGGCCGATCTCCAAAACGGAATCCTCCGGCTCGATCCCGGCCGTCGCGACGATGCGGTCGAGGATGTTGGCATCGATCAGGAAATTCTGCCCCAGCCCCTTGTTGGGGCGGTGGCCGAGCTGGGCAAGCAGTCCGCACACTTCCCTCGGACTCGTTAATCTGGGTTCGTTAGGCATCTTTGCTTCCGTATGATTTAGGCAGAATTATTTTTCCCTCTTCCAAGGGTTTGGATTTCCGGCCAGATCGATGGCCAAGGCAATGGCGTTTTGCATGCTCTTGGGGGAAGCTTGGTTTTTCCCGGCAATGCCGAAGGCGGTGCCATGGTCGGGCGAGGTGCGGATGATCGGCAGGCCCAGCGTGATATTGATGCCTTCGTCGAACCCTATCATTTTGAGCGGCCCCAAACCCTGGTCATGGTACATCGCCACGACGGCGTCGTACTGTTTTTCCAATGCCTGAAAAAAAATGGTGTCGGCCGGTACAGCATCGAAAACATTGAATCCCTTTTTGCGGGCGGCGCGGATGGCGGGGTTGATCAGCTCGATCTCCTCGCGGCCCAGCACCCCGCCGTCGCCCGCATGGGGATTCAATCCACACACCCCGATCCTGCCGTTCTTCAGCCCGAACAGCTTCAGCGCTTCGCCGGTCAGTTCGATGTGCTCCCGGATATTCTTTCGCGTAAGTGCGGCGGGCACCTCGGAAATCGGAATGTGGCGGGTAACGAGCATCACGCGCAGTCCGCCCCCCATCAGCATCATGCCGAAGTTTTTGGTGCGGGTGAGCTCGGCAAGGAATTCGGTGTGGCCGGGCACATGGATTCCTGCTTTGTGGAATCCCTCCTTGCAAATGGGAGCGGTGACCATGGCATCGAGCTCGCCGGAGAGGCAGCCTTCGACCGCACGGCGGATAGCCCGCTCCGCAATGCGCGATGCATCGGTGCGGATTTTGCCGGGTTGCCACTTCGCCTTGCTCTCAACATTCCAGACCTTGGAACGTTTGGAGCGCGGGTTTCCAGGGTCTGGAAGTTTCAGCGCGGCAGCTTGGGCGGCAATGATCCCCGCCGGACCGATAAAGACAAACCGCACGCCGGCGGGCCAGCGGCATCTGTAAACCGCTTTCAGCGCCACCTCCGGCCCGATCCCGTTGATATCCCCGATGGTAATTCCGATTTTTTTCATTCATTCCTCTTCCAACCATTGGAACTTTTTTGAACCGTGCTTGCCAGCACTATTTGCTTCGCAAATTATCTTTTCGCGTTGCTTCAAGGCCAATGGTTGGAAACAAAAAAAGGCCCCGCACGCGCAGGGCCTTTCGTTGGTCTGTTCTCCGGGAATTAGCCAAGGAGCATTTCGGAGTAGGTCGGCAGCGGCCAGATGTCGGCCGGAACAAGGGCTTCCAGCGCATCGACGGACGCACGGAGTTCGTTCATGGCAGCGATCTCCGCAGTAGCACCTTCAGCTGCTTCAAGAGCCGCAATTCCTGCCACGGTCTTTTCGAGCAGGCTGGAGATCTCATCGGTGATACCCGCAACCGCCGCAACGGAGGAGTATTCGTTGATAGCCGTTACGGCAGCCGGAACGATCATCGTTTTAGCGATGTCCAGCGCAGTGTTGACTTCGATAGCGATCAACGTTTCGTACACTTCGGTGTATGTGTTGTAGCGGGACTCCAACTCCACGTTGCTCAGCACGCCATACTTGGCGAAGATATCCTTCGCCTTCTGCGTGGCCAGAACTTCGAGCGATTCCTCGGTGTTCTTCAGGTTCGGCAGACCGCGTTTGGCGGCTTCGTCGAGCCATTCCTGGGTATAGTTGTCGCCATTGAAGAGGATGCGCTTGTGCTCCTTGATGACGGCGGCGAGGACATCCTGCAGCACGGCATTGAACTCGCCACCCTTTTCGACGCCCGCTTCGACTTCGGTGCAGATGTAGTCGAAGGCTTCGGCAACGATCGTGTTAAGCACAATGTTTGCGCCGGCCGGGCTCTGGTTGGAACCAACCGCGCGGAACTCGAAGCGGTTCCCCACAAAAGCGAACGGTGAAGTACGGTTCCGGTCGGTGTTGCCCCGCGGTAGTTTCGGCAGCAGGTCAACGCCCAGATGGATGAACCCTCCGTCCTGGGAACTGCTGGCTCCACCGGCTTCGATCTGTTCGATGACGTCGGTGAGCTGGTCGCCGAGGAAGATGGATACCACCGCAGGCGGAGCTTCGTTGGCACCGAGGCGATGGTCGTTGCCGGCGGATGCCACGGAAGCGCGCAGCAGGTCGGCGTGGGTGTCGACCGCTTTCATGAGCGCAACAACGATGGTCATGAACTTGGCGTATTCGTGCGGATTGTCGGCCGGCTTCAGCCAGTTCTTGCCGTCCGGCCCCATGATGGACCAGTTGTTGTGCTTACCGGAACCGTTGACGCCCGCAAACGGCTTTTCGTGCAGGAGGCAAACAAAACCATGCTTCTCAGCCGTTGTGCGAAGAACATCCATCGTGATCATGTTGTGGTCGACGGAAATGTTGAGTGTTTCGAAGACCGGCGCGATTTCGAACTGTGCGGGGCACACTTCGTTGTGGCGGGTCTTGGCCGGAACACCCAACTTCCAGAGTTCGGCATCAAGGTCAGCCATGAAAGCGGCAACGCGGGATTTGATGGAACCAAAGTAATGGTCGTCGAGCTGCTGGTGCTTGGAAGCGCCTTTGCCAAACAGCGTGCGGCCGGTCTGCAGGATATCGGGACGTGCCGCAACAAGGTCCTCGTCGATCAGAAAATATTCCTGTTCGGAACCGAGGGTGGCCTTGGCCATGGTGTCGCCGCAATCGACACCAAAGAGCTTGCCAAGACGGACGGTCTGCTCGGACAACGCTTTCATGGAACGCAGCAGCGGAGTCTTCTTGTCGAGTGCCTCGCCATTGTATCCGCAGAATACGGTCGGGATGGTGAGGGTTGCAGCACCGGCATCGTCATATTTGATAAAGGCCGGGCTGGTCGGGTCCCAACCCGTGTAGCCGCGCGCTTCGAACGTGGCGCGCAACCCGCCGGACGGGAAGGAGGAGGCATCGGGCTCGCCTTGAATGAGCTCGTCGCCGGAGAAACTGGTTACAACCCCACCTTTGAAATCAGGGAAGATGAAAGCATCGTGTTTTTCGGCAGTAGCGCCGGTGAGCGGCTGGAACCAATGCGTATAGTGCGTGGCGCCTTTTTCCATGGCCCACTCCTTCATCGCTTCAGCCACTTCATCTGCAATACTGGCATCAAGCATGGAGCCCGTGTCGATAGTCTTTTTCAACGAGGCGAAAGTCGGAGCCGACAGACGGGCTTCCATAAGCGGAAGGCCGAATACTTTTTCACCAAACCCTTCAATTGTGTTTTTCATATCCATATCTCCTTATGATTCAGCTCCAAGCAAACACCGGAGCAGTTTAATTAAATGCTGCAAGTTGTCCCGCATCCTCCTGATATTACTGGGTACTGCTACTTTCCAGCTCGCCATCATATTTCCAATGACTGGAAAATATGCTGCGAATCAGATTAAAAGCATTATTTATACCACCGGAGTAATAATGTCATAAGGTGTTTGTCATCAATATTTAAAAAAACAGGCCCCTGTTTTATTCAAGGCATTTTATTACATTTGTGTACTTCTATCGCGCAAAACATTACATATTTGGACATCACTGGCTGTTTACCCGCACCTTCCACCCTTGTGTACATCCGGTCGCGTCCTTGCCTTTTCCAGCAGCAAAAAAGTCTACCGCATTCGGAGTCTAGAGCTATTTGTTCTCCAGTTTGGCCAAACGATCCTCAAGCTGCTTGACACGCTCTTTGAGTTTAGGCAGCAACATCGTGTTGGCGACTGACTTTTTGAAGATGGTATGATTCACAGCCGGCTGTCCCAGCACAAAATCCCGCGACGGAACATCCTTCATTACCCCCGCTTTCGCACCAATAATGGCGCCGTCACCGATTTCCAGATGCCCGGCGATGCCGGCCTGCCCGGCCAAAATTGCGCGTGTCCCGATGACCGTGCTGCCGGAAATACCGGCCTGGCCACAAAGCACGGAATGATCTCCGATCACGACGTTGTGCGCCACCTGCACCAGGTTGTCAATCTTAACGCCTTTTCCGATCACTGTCTTTCCGAACCGGGCGCGGTCTATGGTTACATTGGCACCGATTTCCGCATCATCCCCGATCACCACCCTCCCGATCTGCGGAATCTTCGTACGGGAACCGTCCTTCTGCACTGCGTAGCCAAATCCGTCGCTGCCAACCACCGAGCCGTTATGGATAATCACCCGGTTTCCGATTTCCGCAAACTCACGTATGGAGACCAGCGGGTAAAGCAGACAGTCTTCACCTATACGCGTCTTGTAGCCAATAAAGCAGCCTGCGGAAACAACGGAATTCGCGCCGATTTCCACCCCTTCATCAATTACACAGTTGGCACCGACCGATACGCCCTCGCCCAGCACGGCAGTATCCGCCACCACGGCCGACGGGTGTATGCCCGGTTCGGGTTTGGGAACCGGAACATAAAACATTTCGGCTATAACCGCAAATGCCCCATCCGGGTTCTCCGACCGGATCAATGCGCACGGAGCCTCCCGATCCCAGTCCTGCGGGACGATAACGGCGGAAGCTTTGGTTCCGGCAACCAGCGCCGCATATTTCGGGTTGGCCATAAAGCTGATGTCCCCCCGACCGGCTTCCCGCAAGCCGGCTACGGAACCGATCTCAATCTCACCATTGCCATCCAGTATTCCACCCAGTTTTTCCGCAATTTCAAACAGCTTCATTCTTGCTCCTCACCCGTCTTCGGGGTTCCTTCTTCGGTTTTTTCACGTCCCTGATTAAGTACAGCCAGAATATTGGCGGTAATATCCACATTCGCGTGCATGTACAGTACCACCTCCATACCCGCCCGGCTCTGCCCGGAACGGTCGATCACCGCTGTGTATCCCTCACCCTTGGCATATTCAATGATCACATCATGGATTTCGTCAAAGAGCTTGCGGCTCATCCTGACATTCTGCTGTTCCAATTGCTTCATGCGCAGCTTTTCAAAATCGCTCATTTCCCGCTCCTTCGACTGAAGGCCAACGAGATGCTCCTCAAGTTCATTGCGCTTATTTTCACGGATTTCCTGGCTCAGGGTGGCGTCGCGGGAATCCTTCCGTAACGTATCGATGGTTTTTTTGATCTCCGCGATTTCATTTTCCATCTCCTGACGCTCCTGCTTGATATCTTCGGCCTGCTGCCGCACCTGGTCCTGGGCAAGCTGCGTCTTGTAGAAGCGCTTGAAAACCTCCTGCAAATCGCAAAAAACAATTCCTTCCGCATGTGCACCGCACACCGAAAGAACAATTAAAGCAAAAACACCGACGAACAACTTCTTCATGACCAGACCCCTTTCTCGTGGGAAATAAGCACATATTGTATCTGACACGCCCCCTTGTTACAAAAAAAATATGATCCGGCTTTCCAGTTGATTTGACCGGCGGTGCCATTACAATCGTTCGGATGATTGAATTTCGCAACATTAGTGCCGATACCCCGGAAGCAGCGTTGCTCGAAACCGCAAAGCGGGTTCTTGCCGATGGCGGACTGGTGATTATGCCGACCGAGACCGTCTACGGTGTGGCCTGCGACCCCAGCGTGCCCGGCGCACTGGCCAAACTGATTGCGGCAAAAGGGCGTGACGGCGACAAGCCGATCGCCCGACTGGCCTCGGGGACCGATCAGGTTCGGGCGGAGGCAAAGGACTGGTCCCCTGCCCTGCAGGCGCTGGCAGAAGCCTTCTGGCCCGGACCGCTGACCATCGTGCTGGAAACTGCAGCGGGTTTCACCGGTTACCGGGTGCCCGACCATGCCGTGCCGATTGAACTGGCGAAAGCCTGCGGCCACACACTGGCACTGACCAGCGCGAACCCAAGCGGCGGACAGGACCCGCACAGCGCCAGGGAAGCCGCACAAAACCTCAAGGTGGATCTGGTACTGGACAGCGGCCCCACCGCCCAAGCCGTTCCAAGCACCGTGGTAAAAACATGCGACCACCAAATCGAATGCCTGCGGGAAGGCTCTCTTCCCTTCGAAGAAGTAGAAAGGGTTTTTATGGAAAACACACGGCACCCGAAAAAAATCCTGTTTATCTGCACCGGCAACACCTGCCGCAGCCCCATGGCGCAAGCGCTGTTTGAAAAAAGGATCGGCAGCGATTCAGCCTGGACAGCGGACTCGGCGGGAATTTTCGCAGGTGTGGACGCACCGGCCAGTATGAACGCGGTCGAAGCCCTGCGGGAACTGGATATAGACCTGTCCGGCCACCGAAGCAAACCCGTTACGGCAAAACTTCTTGAATCAACCGATATGATTGTGACGATGACTGCCGGGCACCGTTTCGATATCCTTCAGGATTTCCCGGAGGTTGCAAACAAAGTTTGCTTGATTAAATCTTTCGGAACCTCAAGAGTGCAAGGCGATATTTGCGATCCTTTCGGAGGATCACTGAATGAATACAGGACGATTCGGGATGAAATCGATCGGGCCCTCGCGGACCTGATTCTTTTTATGCACGAACAGGGAAAATGAATCAAAAGGGGATGGCTATGAAAATTGCGATTGGCTCGGATCACGGTGGATACAACCTGAAAACCCGACTTATTGAACTACTCAAGAAAAAGGAAATCGCAGTGGAAGATACCGGTTGCAACGGAACAGAATCGGTTGACTATCCCGATTATGCCGCGGCAGTAGCCGAACAGGTTTCCGAAGGCAAGGTGGATCAGGGGCTGATTATCTGCACAACCGGCATTGGTGTCAGCATTACCGCCAACAAGTTTCCGCGGGTACGCGCCGCGCTCTGTACCCTACCCGAAATGGCCAGCCTGTCCCGCCAGCACAACAACGCCAATGTGCTCTGTCTGGGCGGAAAATTCACCACGGAAACGGAAGCCGAAGCCATTCTCGATGCTTGGCTCGCCAGCGAATTTGAAGGCGGCCGCCACGAACGCCGCGTGAACAAGATCAAGGGCTATGCCGCCGAAAGTGCGGGATCGATTGCCGTTTATGATACAGACCCTGAAATCCATTCCGTCCTCAAGGCGGAAGACAAGCGCCAGCGGGAAAACCTTGAACTGATCGCATCGGAAAACGTGGTCAGCCAAGCGGTGCGTGAAGCCCAGGGTTGCCGCATGACCAACAAATATGCGGAAGGCTATCCCGGCAAGCGCTGGTATAACGGCTGCGAGTGGGTTGACGAAGCCGAACGGCTTGCCATCGACCGCGCCAAGGAGCTTTTCGGTGCCGAACACGCCAATGTGCAGCCGCACTCCGGCAGCGGCGCGAACATGGGCGTCTATTTTGCCATCCTTAATCCCGGCGACACCATTCTGGCCATGAGCCTCGCGGAAGGCGGACACCTGACCCACGGACATCCAATGAACTTTTCCGGGCGGTTCTTCAACATTGTCCCGTACGGCGTCAGCAAAGATACCGAGCAAATTGACTACGCCGCCGTCCAGCGGCTCGCGGAAGAAAACAAGCCGAAGCTGATCGTGGCGGGTGCCAGTGCCTATTCGCGCCTGATCGATTTTAAAAAGCTGCGCAAGATTGCCGACAGTGTCGGGGCCTACCTGATGGTGGACATGGCCCATATCGCCGGACTCGTGGCGGCCGGCTGCCACCCCAACCCGCTGCCGCACTGCGACTTTGTCACCACCACCACCCATAAAACCCTGCGCGGCCCGCGCGGCGGCATGATCCTATGCAAGGAACAGTTTGCCGACGCCATCGATAAACAGGTATTCCCCGGCATCCAGGGCGGCCCGTTGATGCACGTGATCGCCGCAAAAGCGGTTTGCTTCCATGAAGCACTTCAGCCTTCCTTCAAGAAATACCAACAGCAGGTTGTGCGGAATGCCCAGGCACTGGCGGAAGCCATCGCAGACAAGGATTTCCGGCTGGTTTCAGGAGGCACGGACAACCACCTGATGCTGGTTGATCTGTCCGAAGCGGGCGCAACCGGAAAAGAGGCGGCTGCCGCACTGGATAAGGCCGCCATCACAGTTAACAAGAAT
>JAIPIO010000047.1 GCA_021734595.1 Kiritimatiellales bacterium
AACGCCTCTTTCATCCGCGGGATCAGCAGATGCAGAAACTGCCCAGGCTGCACCAGCGGACCGACCGCCGGGGCGGCCAGCTTAAGAATGCGGTAGTCGCCCTGGAAATTATGATGTTCAATGACGCTGGCTTTTTCCTGTTTCATATTGGCGCGGGATTTTGCGGGCTTTCGAGTGGCAGGTCAAACCGATTCCGGGCAATTCCAGACATTGGAAAGCATAGCGGTGAAAGTTCCAGCGGTTGGAAGCAGATTTCCAGGGATTGGAAACGGCATTACAAACGCCTGAAGAACGGGCGGCGGAACGGCATGTCGGTTGAAGGGGCAGCGGGAGCGGTGTCCGCAGGCTCCTCTTCGCCGGGCTGGTTGGATTCCTTCAGGTTGCGGCCGAAGACCACGCCGCCGAATTCGTCCTGCTTGAGGTAGATGAGATAAAACTGGGTAATCTCGCGCGTCCACTTGGCGGTTTCGGAGTGGGCGGAATAGGTGACGGTCAGCTGGACCGGCTGCGCTTCCTTCCAGTTGCGGGCCTCCAGCATGAATTCGCGCGGATCGGTGTCGGTTGCCGCGCCGACCTTTGGCGCTTCGTTCACCGAGGGCGAGATGGCGGTGCCGTCCGGGACTTTCATCGCATATTTCAAGGTAACGCCGAGGTTGTTCCATGAAACTTTCCTGTAGATCGGATCCACATTGAAGCCGAGGTACATCCGGCCGTTGCCGGTTGTCAGCAGCTCCCGGTTGGCTTCCGCGCGCACCTTGACGAAGTAGGGGTATTTCGACTCCTGGGGTATGATTTCCAGCGGGATGGTTTTGTCGTCCGCCCTCAGCCGCAGGCGCTCAATCAGGCCGGAGGTCGGCGAACTGATCGGGGTAATGTCGGGCAGGGCGAGGTCGGTGGCGCGGGTGGGTTTCTCCACCGGGCCAAGTAGCTCCCGCAGTTCGGAGCGCAGTGCAAATTCATCAAAGGATTCGCTGAAGAAAAGGATTTGGCTTTTCTTATTGAAGATGAACAGTCCGTTCGGTGCTTTCCCCAGCGCAACAAAGGCCTGGTTGTCCATCATGTCGTACAGCCACGGGACCTTCGTCCGCAGTTTCGACATTGCCGTCATCACATGCCCGGCGCGCTCCTTCAACGTAAACGGCTTCAGGTACCCGTTGTTCTCGGGATGGGCCAGCGCCTTGTAGAGGTAGAAGAAGTTGACGCCTTTCCCGGCATAGTCGCGCGAGGCCGCCTCCACGCCGCGGTAGGTTTTAAGGAAATTGGGTTCGGTCAGGCAACCGTTTACCAGCACGGTGTAGTCGCCACCGCCGATGATGGTGCGGAGTTTTACTTTGGTGCCGGCGGTGTTGTAGACAAATACGTCGTCGACTGTTTGCAGCGGCGGGGGCAGGGGTGGCTCCTTTTCGGTCTTTTTCTCATCCGGCTTCGGTTCCTCTTTGAACAGGGATCCGGTCGGCGGGAGTTTCTGCGCAAATGCGGGTTTTTTCTCATCAGGTCCAGCCGACTCGGTCGATGGATTCAGCAACGCCGCAATATCCACCTCCTTGCGCGTTGTCCGGGCCGAGTCTTCCTGGTCAATGTCTGCCAGTCCTGCGCCACCGCGATTCCCCCTAAAGCTGCAATCGAGGATATTCGCCATCACCTGGTCATAATTGGCGACCGCTCCGCCGCCTTGAACGGCGGAATTAGCGGTAAACCGGCATTGGATGATGGCCGGTGCGCAATTGCCGCCGTTGGCCATGGCCCCACCGCGCTGCTTGGCGCTGTTTTCGGAGAAGGTGCAGTCGATGTAGGCCGGTCGGATACCCTTTATAATGGTGGTCGAGACATTGTAGACCGCCCCGCCGCGACCGCCGGCCGAGTTGAGCATGAACGTGCATTTGTGGTGTACCACGCTCGACTCGGTGCTGGCGACCACCGCGCCGCCGTGCTTTTCTGCAAAGTTGGAGGTGAAAATGCATTTTGCAACCCGCGTATGCCGCACCGTGTGGAAAGCGATGGCGCCGCCCATCCCGGCCGAATTGCTGTAAAACGTGCACTTGCGGATTTCCGGAGCTACCTTGTTGCAATAAATTGCGCCGCCCTGGTTGGCATGGTTCTTTTCAAAAATGCAGTTGGATACCACGGCATTGTATTTGCCGGCCTGATGCGGCAGGTTTTCCTGAGTCTGGAAAAGCATCCCTCCACCAGTGCCCTGGGCATCTTTTCCGTCGGCATTTCCGCCGGAGATGATGAAGCCGTCAAGTACCGTGTTCGGCGCGCCCAGCAAAACATGGTAGCAGTTGTCGGACCGGTCGCTGGGCTGCCCGACGTCCCCGCTGAGAATGGTGCGGTTGGCTTTCCGGTTGCGCTGCTCCAGTACGGTTTCGTTGCCGCGGAAGCCGCCGTAAAGCTTGATGCCCGGGTGCAGTCTGAATGCGGCTGTCCGCTTGCCGTTTTCCGTCGGTTTATAAACACCCGCTTTCACCCAGATTTCGCCGCCGGTGATGGAGGCCGCTTCGATGGCCTTATCAATGGTGGGGAATGCACTCAGCCACGACTTGCCGTTGTAGTTTTCCCCCTGGAAGTCGCCATCCACAAAAAACACCTCGGCCCCGGCCGCCAGGCAGGCGGTGAGGGTGGTCAGTATCAGAATGGCTAAATGTTTCTTTATCATATCGCGTTATTATTCCGCAAAATACAGTCGCAGAAGGTAGCATGATCAAAAAGCCCGCCTCAAATCAAATCCCTACCTGTTTATTAACTGAAGATAGGCAGGAAAATGGGACGGCAGAAAGATCAGGATACCGAACTGGTTTTTTATGTTTCATCATTAAACGAACGCCACGGTTCGACAGACCTGGAGGCGATGGTTCGAGAATTCAGTTGGTTTCCAGTCTTTACCCGGCGCGTAAGACGTCCTTAATGATCACTGATCCGGCGTGACTACGATACGATAGAACCTTGAGTGAACCGATCCCGCCGTACTGTCTACATTCGTCGATGTAGTACCATCCCCTGCGGTACTGTCTCCGAGATCGAACCAATTGGTTGCAAGCAAATCTGGACAGTACTGAACTTGATATTGGTAGGCGAGTTGACTCATGAAGGCTAACTCAACCCCGGTATCGGTAATACGTATGGTGCTAATTACAGGACGAATGACATATCGTATTTCGAGAATGGGTCTCTCTGCGACATTCGGCGATGCATCACTCCAGAAATCACAGCCGTCGTTACCCTCGTTGACAAACAGAATGCCATGGTTTGTTGAGGGATCGGCAATCCACATCTGAGCCGCCGTGGTGATCTCAAGAGACGTGGTCTCGCCGTTCACAATGGTGTTGGAATAGGTTCCGATCAGGGTCGAGACAGCTTTTGCGCCTATGGTGTCGTTGATGATCGAAAAGTCGTTCCACCGGGAAGACTCCGTCCAAGGCACATTGATCCGGTAGATATCAATGTCGTCTGTTGTCCCTGAATAGCCCGATATGCGGTTTGCTGTTTTTAGCTTAATCGCTGCATACTCGATGTCTGCGTTCATAGGTACCTGATTGGATCCCTCGCCGAAGATATCATCAAATATGATTAGTGTTTGATAACGGGGGGATGCATCCATGGCGATCCTTTCATCAGAGCTCCAGATTCCGCCTGATGAATTGATGCATAAATCCGTTTGATTAGTGTACACGCCACTACCCTCCTGGAATGACATCGTTTCGCCAAACAGATGGCTAGAAAATGACAGCAGTAAGCATGCGCTACATATCTTCATTGAATTCTTCATGTTTCTACCTCGAACATAGTTGTTATAGGTACTGAACGTTTTTCTGCCATTCAGAATACTTTGAGTACGAATATTTGCAAGAATATTACAAGATTGAATCAATCAAGGTTACTTTGCACCCCTATATGGGGTATTTATGGGTACTGGCGCATAATCCAGAGTTTTATTATTTTGAGCGGCAGAACCACCAAAAATCGCTTTTTCGCACCACGTGCCACATGAGCCGAGTAGGACACGGCAATCACGTGACCGCGTTGAGACGCAGAACGCGACTCTTACGCGGCGGGCCTCACTCGGGAAGTCGTCCCTCCTTTGGTAGGGCGTGCTCTTCTGAGCGCGCCGCTCCGTTCGTGGGGCAACGGACAGTTGGGACAACTGTCCCTACCTTGCGCAGACAGGCATGCCTACGCCACATAGCTTCCAACCATTGGGAAAAGATCGCGAATCCCGCATCCCGTATCGTGTATCGGTTCCAATTGTTGGAATTGCTCACGCCTGAATATTCCAATGATTGGAAACCGCATTCAATACTGGGGCGCATAAAACCGGTCGCGCTCGTTTTGGCTGGCTTCCATGTAATATTGCATCTGGTTGTGGATGTAGTTGTTCAGTGCGGTTTCCAGTTCCCGGCGCTTGGCGGGATGTTTTTTGGAGAAGTCCTCTTGTTCCGTGGGATCGGCT
Organism: Kiritimatiellales bacterium; assembly: GCA_021734595.1. Classification (GTDB taxonomy): domain Bacteria; phylum Verrucomicrobiota; class Kiritimatiellia; order Kiritimatiellales; family Pontiellaceae; genus JAIPIO01. Next base: position 4,448 of record JAIPIO010000047.1, read on the forward strand.
TCGATGTTGATCAACCGTTTGCCCTCCTTGCTGCTGTCGATATATTTCCAGGGATAATCAATCACCCCGTCGGCCTTGATCAGGCCCTGCGAGGTCATGTAGATAAAACCTTCCCGCGGCCCGGCGAGGACGGGCTTGCCCTGGAAGGCGGGATGGCTGGGCATGCCGAGCGCTTCGAGCACGGAGGGATTGATGTCGATCAGGCCCATGGCATCGCCGCGCACCTCCTTTTTGGCAGAGTTCGGCAGCTTAAAGAGGGTGAAGGTACAGATCTGGTCCTCGAACAGGGAGGTTCCGTGGGCGGCATATCCCTTTTCGTAGAACGCTTCGCCGTGGTCGGCCGCGATGACGATCAGGCTATTGTCATAAAGGTTGTTGGCCTTCAACCAGTCGATGAACGCACCGACCTGTTTGTCGACATAGTGCAGGGCGTTGTCGTATTTGTTGCGGACGTTGTCCTGGTACCGGCGGTCGTAGTGGAAATACTGGAAGTCGAAATGGTCGGTTTCCCACGGCAAATAAGGCTTCTCCGCTTCCTCTTGCAGCTCGTACGGGAAGTGGGTCTTCTGGAGATTCATGTAAAGGAAGATCGGTTTGCCGGGATTTCTGCCACTGATATATTCCTGCGCCCGCTGCCGCACAAGTGCGTCGTCCAGCTTTACTTCGCTGCCGATGTGGTCGCCCAGCTCGGTTTTGGAATGGAAGAAGTGTTCGATGGTTGAGTGGGTAAGCAGAAAGCGGCTCATGCCCTGCCAATCTTCGTTTTGCGCCGAGAAAAAAGCAGTCTGGTAACCAACATGCGGCAGAATGTCGAACAGCAGGACTTTGGGATAGTTGATCTCCTCGAACCGGTCCAGCCGGGGCCGCCGCCGCGCATACTGCGAACTGTGGAAGCTGGTCTGGGAATAGTTGGAATGGTTCGCCGCCACGTAGCTGTTCGGGAAAAAGAGGCTTTCGCGCGCAATCCGGTCGATGTTCGGCGTGATGTCCTGGCGGAAATATCCGGTAAAGCCCAGATGGTCCGACGAGATGGCCTCCAGCATGATGATGAAGACATTCGGCGTGGCCGCCGGCTGTGCGCCGGCGAGGTATTCCTCCATCGTGACCTGCCGCTCCAGCGGAATATCGACCGGCTCGGACACCTCCTTGCAGGGATTGCGCAGGATTCCGCGCAGCAAACTGACTGAAACCGAAGTGGGCGGGAATATCTTTTCGCTGATCTCGTTTCCGGTGGCAAAGGTGTAGGGGATGCATACTGCCGTCAGGAGCGAGAGGCCAACCAGTACCATCACAAAAGTCCGGGTCGATCCGGTTTTGCCGCTTCGCTGCCGTCTCTTCGATCCAGCCTCACTTCGTGTCCAATCATTGGAGCAGAGGCGGGTGAACACGACGCCGGTACCGATGGAAAATAGAACAATAAGCAGCAGCTTGATGCCGTAGCCGCGCAGAACATCCGGCAGCACCTGCCGGAAATCGGTGAATGCCACCTTGAACGCATCCCAGGAAATGAAGGTGCCCAGCTCCGCCTGCGAGATGATCGAGGCGGCATAGGGCGTTATGAAAGCAAAGGTGGCCAGTGCGGCTGTTACGCCAACGGCGGCACGGCTTGTGCGCGGACGGAGCCGCGCAAAGAGTAGATTCAACAGGCTGTGGGGCAGGGCGATCAGCAGCAACAACGGCCACTGTAGCAAAAGCGCGATCACATAGTGGAGCGGCGTTTTCCCGCTGGAATTGACGCCCGCCACCGCGATGGTAAGTACTGCGGCGGAGATGAAGAGGAAGAACCAAAGCTGGAATGTCTTTATCGTTCTCGACATGCACCGGACATTAGGGAAACCGGCCGCGCAGATAAAGTGAAACCGCTCGGAGATTTCTGCCATTTCCAATGGTTTGAATTTGTGCCCGCAAATTACGCAGCTGTCGGCCGATGGCTGAAGAGACCACGTTTGATCCACTCGCCTTACTCGCTATCTACTTCGCAAATTATCATTCGTGTTGCTTCAAAAACCCATTTTCGGAAGGGGGAAGCCAATCCCAAATATTAAAATATCGGACTGATCCGAATCGCATGAGTGGATTGTTCATTGACCGAATCAACCGGCGTTGTCGCGATAGGCTCTATCTGGTTCGGTTAGTATTTTAGTCCTTTATTCTTGTATGAGAATCCAGCCGCTACAACGAGACCTAATGAAATTAAAGTATCCATGCTCAGAATAATTATCAAAGGGGATGATTGTTGAAACTCTAGCCTGAATAATTCATAAAAACGTCCTTGGTTGCCGCAATGCATTCTGGCAGAATGTCTTGCGAATTGATACCACTCAAAAACAACCAAGGTCGCCATGAATGTAGAAAACCGGATTCAGTTCCCGTTTACAGCTCTTAAAGGCCGGAAAATCACGGCGGTTTTTGACGAGCCGATGGTCAGCTCCGACGGGGGACTTCTGCTCCTCCGCGAAGCGCTGATCGACACCGGCATCATCCGTTCACTCGCCAGCGCCCTGCATGACCCGCGCCACCCTTCGTATGTGGATCACACGCTCGAAGAGATGCTCTCCCAGCGTGTGGCTCAGATCTGCTGCGGGTATGAGGATGCGAACGACTGCGATCACCTGCGCGATGACCCGCTGTTTAAAATGACGGCAGGCCGTCTGCCCGAAGCGGATGCGCTGGCCTCCCAGCCGACGATGAGCCGGCTGGAGAACCGGGTGTCGGTCAACGAGCTGCTGCGGATCGGGTACGCGCTGATCGATCAGTTTATTGCGTCGTTCAATCATGCGCCCGAAGCGATCGTGCTGGATCTCGATCCGACCTCCGATCCCGTCCACGGCAACCAGCAGCTGGCGCTGTTTAACGCCTTTGAAGACGAGTAAAGATCTGGGTGCAGGACGAGGCCCGGTACGGACTGCATTCGGCGCACCGGCGGTGCTGGGGACTCAGAGGCTCCCGGGTGGTCAAGCCATCACAGCAGAAATATGAGTGGAGCTATGTGTATGGAGCACTCGAGGTGGTCGAAGGCGGCGGGGTGTTCTGCTACATGCCGACGGTGACGCTGGAGCATGCACAGGCCTTTCTGGAACAGATTGCGCAAAGCGACCCCGAAGCGGAGCATGTTGTCATATGGGACGGGGCCGGGTTTCATCACCGCCCCGGCGACGAGCGCATCTCCGAACGGGTGTTCGAGACACTCGATGCGATTGAAGAAAAGATCACCGAGGCACTGCGACCCTACTGGGAACAGCCTGTTTATGCCCGGAGTCTGGTTGGCGACGGGTGGCTGCACACTCAAGCAAACGCTACTCCCGCGAAATTTATGCCGAATAGTTTGTGACGGTGGTATTATCCATTAGAATATTTCCGGTAGTGCTTGGCCCATCCATCGTGGATCATTTCATAATTTATCCAGCGTTCGCCGATATAGAGATGAGCAAGAGTGCGCTTGTGGCGATCTTGGCCTATTCCTTGATGCTAAGGCGTGGAAACCTAATCTTGGCCCATTGTTTCAAACCCGGAGTTTTTTCTCGGAATGGAGTCTGGAAAACCCTTTAATATCAGCAAGTCCTGCGGTTTATGTGGAGGAGTGCATGCTAGCAACGATTAATTCCGGTGCGGTTTATGGGATCGATGCCTACGCGGTGGAGATCGAAGTCAATGCCGGGCACGGTGAGCCCAAGGTGGTTATTGTCGGACTGCCCGATGCCGCTGTAAAGGAGAGCTCCGACCGGGTCTGGACCGCGCTGATCAATTCCGGTTTCCGACCGCCGATAGGCCGCACCACCATCAACCTTGCACCCGCCGACATGAAAAAGGAGGGGCCCAGCTTCGATCTGCCGATTGCGCTGGGCATTATTGCCGCCTGCGGGGACCTGAACGAGGAGCTGCTGCCGCGCGCCTGCGTGGTCGGCGAGCTGGCGCTCAGCGGCGAGGTGCGCAAGGTGCGGGGCATTCTGCCGATCACGCTCAAGGCGCGTGACGAGGGCTACAAGGCGATGATCGTTCCGTTTGCCAATGCGGAGGAGGCGGCCGTGGTGGAGGGCATCAAGGTTTTTCCCGTGCGCAACCTGCGCGAGGCGGCCGATTTCCTGAACCAGGACATCAAGCTGGAACCGTACCGGATCGATATTAAATCCGTCTTCGAGGCCAACAGCCTCTATGACGAAGACTACGAGGATGTGAAAGGGCAGGAGTATGCCAAGCGCGCGCTGGAAGTGGCGGTTTCCGGCGGACACAACCTGCTGATGATCGGGCCTCCAGGGACTGGAAAGAGCATGCTGGCCAAACGGCTGCCATCCATTCTGCCGCCGATGTCGCTCGACGAAGCGCTGGAGACCACCAAGATACACAGCATTGCGGGTTCGCTTAAATCGCACCAGGCGCTGGTGGCGCGTCGCCCGTTCCATGCGCCGCACCACACCATTTCCGATGCCGGACTGCTGGGCGGCGGCACGCACCCGATGCCGGGGGCGGTGAGCCTCGCGCACAACGGCGTACTGTTCCTCGACGAGCTGCCGGAATTCCAGCGCAGTGTGCTGGAAGTGATGCGTCAGCCGCTGGAGGATGGACAGGTCACCATTGCGCGCGCGGCGGCCAGTGTAACCTATCCCTGCCGCTTTATGCTCGTCGCCGCCATGAATCCGTGTCCGTGCGGCTACCAGACCGACCCTAAGCGCGAGTGCCGCTGTTCGCCGACGCAGATTGCGCGCTACCGCAGCAAGATTTCCGGTCCGTTGCTCGACCGCATCGACATCCATGTGGAAGTGCCCGCCATCCAGTATGAGCAGCTGACCAAACTGGAGAAAGGCGAGCCGTCCAGCGCGGTGCGCGAGCGGGTGGTACGCGCCCGCAAAATCCAGCAGAAGCGCTATGCGGATCAACCCGGTATCCACTGCAATGCCAATATGCGCAGCAAGAGCCTGCGGAAGATCTGCGAGCTCGAACCCGATGCCGAACAGATCCTAAAGACCGCCATGAGCGACCTCAACTTCAGCGCCCGCGCCTACGACCGCATCCTCAAGGTATCCCGCACCATCGCCGATCTCGACGAATCGGAAACGATCAAAGCCCACCACATCTCCGAAGCCATCCAGTACCGCACGCTGGATCGGCAATTGTGGGTTTAGCAGGAAGAAACGGACAGAACCGACGAAACGGAAAATGGAAAACCAACCTGACAAAAAAGCGATGTGTTCGGATGCGGCGGGGCGGGTTTTCGGTAAACACAGCGGCTTCCGCAAGCTGAAGGCGTATCAGGTAGCGGAACTTTGCTATGATTTCAGCTGTAGGTTCTGCGAGCGCTATATTCCGTTCAAGGATCGCCATCACGACCAGATGGTGCAGGCGGCGCGGAGCGGATACCAAAACCTGTCGGAAGGCAGTGAAGATAGTGCAACCACCAAGAAACTGGAGATGAATCTGACTAACGTGGCACGGGCGAGCCTAGGTGAATTGCATAAAGACTATGTGAAGTATCTCAAACGACGCCATTTGTCTCATTGGCAACAGGGCGAAGCCGTCTTCGAGAAGGCACGTACGCTTCGCCCGGAAAGCTTGGAGGAAGCGGCGGCATGGGTGAATGCGCCCGGCGCCGAGCAGAGTCGGGAAGAGCGCGTCGCCAACCTTGGAGCCATTCTCTTTGCACAGGCGCATTGGTTGACCGAACGACTGTTGGATGGGCAGGCACGGGATTTTGAGGCCGAAGGCGGATTTTCCGAACGGCTCTACAAGGCACGGACGAAAAACAGACAGAACGGAAAAAACAGATAGTCGCAATTCCTCTGTTAAGTCCGTTTTGTCTGTAAAAAGTTTCCAGCTGGTGGAAAACTGGTTTCCAATGCCTGGACTATTTTTTCCACTGATTGGAAAGAAGCGGAGGATATGTGAGAGATAAGTTTTTGGTTGGTTTTGGTTTTCTGTTAGTCCTGTCGGCTGTTTGCTCAGTTTGCCACGCGGTTGAAATGGAATACAGCACCCGCGAAAACACGTTGGAATGGTTTGAAGGGGCGCGTCTGGGAATCTTTATCCACTGGGATGCGCGCTCGGACTGCGCGAAGGAAAATATAAACGGCGAAATGGATATCGATGTGCGGCCCTATTCAAAGCGCATGCAGGAACGGGCCATGTGGGGCGACAGCGATAATCCGCCGAAGACCAAGCCGTGGCAGAAGTGGAATCCTTCAAGGTTCAATGCCAAGGAGTGGGTGGATGTCATAGAAGCATCCGGCGCGAAATATTTCACCTTCACCGCCATGCATGCGTGGTGCCTGTCGAACTTTGATCATCCGGCCACCCGCTACGATATCATGTCCACGCCCTTCGGACGGGATGCGGCCGCAGAGCTGGCGCAGGCGGCCAAAGACCGGGATGTGGTTGCCATGTGGTATTTCAACATGTTTACCAGCAAGCATATCAAAGGCAAGGGCGAACGGGAGACGCATTTCTGGAAACTGGCCGAAAAGGATTTTAGGAAAACAAAGAACTGGGAGGATTTCAGGAAAGCGGGTTTGCACGCGCTGATTACCAATACAGATAAATACGGAAAGATTGCGGGCATCTGGTGCGACGGCGGCGGGAAGTTCACACCGGAGGGTGCCAAGGGTTTTTATGAGACCATTCTTGATGTGCAGCCCTGGCTGATATTCTCGCCGAGACACGGCCATCCCGATATGCCCAAGGATTACAAGGTGCCCGAGCAGAAAATGCCGGCCATGAACTGGGAGCTGCATCAGGAGATGACCATGCCAATCGAGTCGGATATGTGGTTCTGGACCCTTGGCAAAAAAGCCAACACCAAAGACGCGGAATACACGATCCAGACCTTGATCCAAACCGCCACCCGCGATGCCAATCTGATGATCAATATCAGTCCGCGCGGCGATGGATCCATCGACGAAACGCAGCGCAGCGTTCTGCGGGAACTTGGCAAATGGCTCAAGATATATGGGGAATCGATTTATGAAACCCGCGGTGGGCCCTATGGACCCGGCATATGGGGCGGTTCCACCCGGAAAGGGAACAAGGTCTACCTGCATCTGACGCAGCTTTCGCAGGCTGGCACCTATATGCTGCCGAAACTTCCCGCCAAGATTGAATCGTACCGGTTGCTTGGAAACCGCCGTGGTGGTCTTCAGGTGAACAATGGTAAAGAACTAACGGTCAGGATGGATCCGGCGATTACCGCGGATAAAGGCATTGTGGATCGGATCGTCGAACTGACCCTTTCCAAGGATGCGTGGCAGATGCTGCCAAACAATGTGATTACGGTGGACGATGGAAAATTCCTGAAGACGACGGCCACAGCATCATCGGAAAACACCTACAATCGTCCGAGCAACAAGGCCGTCACGGATCATGCATCCAATGTGACCGCCAGAGATGCGGGACATGGCGGATGGACTGCCTCGGAAGTCTGGTCGGAACAGGGGGCGGATCCTAATCCATGGCTGATGCTGGACCTGGGCGGCCTGAAAAACTTCAGCCAAATCTATCTGAAGGAATACCATTCGCGCATCCAGAAGTTTGTTGTGGAATACAGAGCATCCGTAAATTTCGAATGGAAGACACTCACGTCCGGGAAGCGCCTGAATCATCTGAGTCTGAAGCTGGACAGGCCCGTTGCTGCGCGTTTTGTCCGTGTCCGGTTTCCTGAAACGGCGGGTGGAGCACCCCAGATCGGTTCCTTCCATATTTACGAATAAGCCGGCTTTATTTGAAGCTGAAGTAGTTTATGGATGAGAGTTTGTCGCCGTGCTTGTCGATCAGCTGGGCGGCGTATTCCATCGAGTAGGCGTACTGCTCGAAACGTTCCTTGAGATAACCGTTGAGTTCCTTCTGGCCTGAAAGGAATTTCATTTTCCGGGCATTTGATTTGCAGATTTCCGACAACGAATCGGCGCTGTCCTTGAGGTCTTTCCGGATCATTTTATTGGTGTTGTTCAGCTCGTTGGGCGTGGCTCGTCCCTTGTCGTTGAGCCTCACGATCCGGTTGACCATATGGTTGTGGGCGGTGGACCAGCGCTGCAAGTCAAAGATGGGGTGGTCGTCCACCGTGACCTTGCTGAACGGATCCTGGTACCAGGTGTTGACGATGTCGAAGATGGAGTCGATCAGGGCTTCGTTCTGCCTGAACGGCATGCCGTACTTTTCGTTGTAATTCCTCCAGTCGACGGATTCCCATCGGGTGCCGTCGATGAGATAGGCGAAGCGGCGGGTCTTGTCCTCGAATTCGGTGTCCGCGTTCGTCTCGTTTTTGCGGGCAAACTTGACATAGCTGGCAATGCCGACCGCTTCGCGGTCTTTCGTCAGGACGGGGCTTCCGCTGTTGCCCGACACAAACTCGGCGGAGACTTCGATCCGGTCGCTTCCGACCCCGGTGACCTCTCCGTAGAGTTCGGTTGCAACGCCGGCACCTTCGCTGTTGCCGAACACGGCAATGGGCATGCCCATGTTTGCCTCGCCGGAAATCTGGAATCCATCCTGCCCCTCCAGTTCGAGCCGGACAATATCGCGGGTTGCGGCCAGTTCCACCCGGCGCGGTCTCAACTCGACACCGTCAATGGTTTTGAACGAGATATTGTCCGCGCCGAGGATTACATGCTGGTTGGTCAGGATGTAATGCTTGTCGCCGATTTTCGCGAGGAAGCCGCTGCCGACCGCTTCAGCGTGCCTGATGATAACCAGCTTGTTTTGGATGTCGCCGAACGAATACTTGAAAACCGGAGCGGCCTTGGTTGTGTTGGAACCGGCACCTCCTTTTTTCTTCCCCGCCGCCAAGGAGGGGCGGGGGAGAACGGCGAGCAGTGTCAGGGCGGTGAGGATGAGGCAATGTCCGGTTTTCGGGCGCATATTCGACCTTTCTTTAAGGGCATGCATTACACAGTTAAACAGCCATAAACAATGTCGTTGGCTTGGAGATCTTTGTCAAACATTTTCTTCCTAAGATTGGAACTTGTCCGCTGGAAATTGCAAAAAGAATCCAGCCATTGAATCCGTCAGCCGACGGACCAATGGCCGGAAGTCGGTCGGGACGGTTCAGTCCAGGATCAGGATTTCGATGTAGCGGAACTGGGTGGGGTGGCTTTCGGCCTGCAGGGAAATATGGCCTTCGACCATCGGCGTTCCGTCGTCGTAGCGCGGGTTGGTGTATTCCATGACCAATTGGCCATTGATCCAATGCTGGATCTTGCCGTCTTTGACAACAGCCTCGGCCACGACCCATTCGCCCAAGGGCAGGGCGGGAAGTTTGCTTTTGATGGCTTTTCCCATGTCCTTGCCTTCATAGGTGACCTTGCAACCGGGAGTAAAGAGCGAGCCGGTGGTGCGTTTAACGCCCAGCAGTTGGAATTCGGCCGAGTTCGGGAAGCTTTGGTCGATCTCCATCTTGGAGGGATGCGGGCAGTGGAGCATGATGCCGTTGTTGGCAAAGGCCCAGCCGGGTCCGCCCGGCGACTGCTCGCCGATGAAGCGGTATTCGCAGCGGAAGCGGTAGTTCTTATAGGCCTTGGCTGTATGCAGGTGCCCGAACCGCCCTTCGAACTTGTCGAACGCATCGTAGGAGACGGTCAGCAGCCCGTCCTGCACCCGGAAAATATTTCCCGGGTTTTCGCCGGCCTTGGCTCCCACCACTTTGGGAATCCAGCCATCAAGGTTTTTGCCGTTGAACAGGCTGATCCAGTTTTCCTCGGCAAGAGCCGTCCCTCCCAGCAGCACGGCTGCCAGAAGAGTAAGGATACGTGTTTTCATGGTTGTCTCCTTGGATTCTTGGATTACTGGACAGGAAGATTTTCTTGCAGTCATCCCTCTATCCAGTAATCCATCGTTCCCATGGCGCTAGCCGTTCAGTTTCCAGCCCTTCCGGTAGGGTTTGTGGAGGAATGAGTTGGCGGCTTCATCGTTGGTGATGCGACCGCTCTTGGCATCGTAGTTCAACGGCTTGCCTGCGCGGTGTGCGACGAGGCCCAGCATAAGCGTTTCAATCATGCGGGCGGAATAATCGAAGTCGGCCGCCGTCTTCAGGTCGCCCTTGCAGGCATCGAACCACTGTTGCATCCATCCGTTAATGGGAGGTGCCACCTGATCGGGAGTGGGGGATTTGTAGTAGGTCATGTCCGCACCCTTGGCCGCAGGGAAGATCATGCGGGTCTTGAAGTCGGCCACAATGACCCCTTTGGTGCCCTTGAACATGGCGCCATGGCCGATCTTCGTCAGGTCGAGTGCCTTGACCGGGCTGTTGGGCATTGGGCCACCCTGGCTCCAGGTCAACCGGATCGGTCCGCGCCAGTCGTTGGCTGGCATGTCGAAGATCGCCATCAGGGCGGAGGGACACGCCCCGGGGTTGTACGGGTCGCTTTTCTTCTTATCCACGACGATCTTCGTGGGACGGTCTGCGTCGATGGCGTTCCATGCCAGATCCATGGTGTGGCTGCCCATGTCGCCGACCTGCCAGCTGCCGAAGTCGTCAAAGGGGTTCCACTGCAGGCAGTTTGCGCCGGGACGCCCGCTGAAATACTGCGGGCTGTAGGGATGCATCTGTGTCGGGCCGGTCCACAGATCATAATCGATGTGCGGGGGCGGAGTGCCTTCCGCCGGATAGTAGTCTTTCAAGGGATGCGTGCGGTTGCCCCAAGTATGCACATCCTGGATGTCGCCAATGGCGCCGCCCTTGACCAGCTCGGCCACGCGGTCAAAGTTTTCCCATTCATGCCGCTGGGTGCCGTGCTGGGTGGCCAGCCTGTGTTTGTTCGCCAGGTAGACCTTGCGCACTTCGCGCGCCTCGGCAACGCAGTCGGCGACCGGCTTTTCGCAATAGACGTGCAGGCCGCGGTTCATTGCCCAGATAGTGACAAAGGCGTGGTGGTGGTCGGGTGTGCAGCAGACCACGGCGTCGAGATTCTTCTGCTCAAGACAGATGCGCCAGTCCTTGTACTGCTTGGCTTGCGGGAATTCCTTGGCGGCGATCGCCAGGTTTTCCGCGTTGATGTCGCAGATGGCCACCACGTTCTGCGTCTTGAGGTCCCGGTAGTGCTGCTTGGCGCGGCCGTAGGCGCCGATAAGTGCGATGTTCAGTTTCCCGCCCGGACCCTTGGCGGCCATTGTCCCGCTCGGCAGGATGGTCAGTCCGGCTCCCGTTGCGATGGTGGAGGCCAGGAATGTTCGTCTTTTGCTTGATAGTACTTCGCTCATTTTTTTCTCCTAGGTTGATTACACTTCAAAACTGTCGACTTCGCGGTAGGCTTGGATCAGCCGTTTTTCGCCCTCGATGCCTTTTTGGCTGATGCCGTGCTCCATGCCCACCACGCCCTTGTAGCCCTTGTCGTAGAGGTGCTTGAAGATGTTCTTGTAGTTGATCTCGCCGGTGGTCGGTTCGTTGCGCCCAGGTACGTCGCCCACCTGGATGTAGGCCGTTTCGTCCCATGCGTGGTCGATGTTGTTGATCAGGTTGCCGATCTCGACCTGCTGGTGATAGAGGTCGTTGAGGATTTTGCAGCAGGGATGGTTGACCGCCTTGCAGACGGCATAGGCCTGCGGTACGGTTTTCAGGAAAACACCCGGATGGTTCATATGGTTGAGCGGTTCGAGCACCATCACCAAGCCGGTTTTTTCAAAAAGCTCGCAGCAATACTTCAGGTTGTCCACCGCGTTGGCGAACTGGTAGTTGTAGTCGAGGTTGGTATTGTGGGCGCCCAGCACCACCGTGGTCCACTTGGCGTTCACCCGCTTCTGGGTTTCCAGGGCCTGCATGCAGACAGTCTTCAGTTCAGCCCGCACGGCCTTCGGATCAATCTTGACGCCCTTGCCCTTGTTCACCTCACCCATGATGTTGGAGGTCATCATCAGCGAGTTCATGCCGAACCCGGTAACAAACACACCCATGGTCATACCGAGCGATGCCAGCTTGTCGCCGATCTTCTGCTGCAGCGCCGGCTCCTTCTTCATCATGCCGTTGTCTTCGATGCCCCGGAAGCCGTTGTCGTACATGAACTGGATGTTATCGATAGGATCCTTGCCGGCGCTGTTCTTGAAGTGCCGGAAACCGGGGGAATACATCAGCTTGAAGGGCTCGGAGTTGGCTGCCTTGGCGCTGGATGCCGCGGCGGCCGCGCCGATTACGGCGGCGGTGGATACGGTGGCGGAGAATTCACGTCGGTTCATGGTTGGCTTCCTTTCGGTTGATTAGTCTATCCTGCATAGATCGCTTATTTTACGAGTT
>JAIPIO010000048.1 GCA_021734595.1 Kiritimatiellales bacterium
AAGCAAAAGGCCGCCCGGACGGACGGCCTTTTACGAATTCCAAAGGTTGGAAACTTTTTCCCAACGGCTGGAAGTTTATTCCATAGCATCACTAGCAGGCTCTTCCGCGGGACCCGCTTCCGGCTTTTCCTCTTCGGCGGGTTTTTCCTTTTCCTTCACCAGCTTATCGCGCGTGAGCAGCATGTCGTCGGCGTCGTAGTTGCTGATGATGTAGGTCCAGCCGGACAGCTTCTTGTTCAGCTCTTCGTCGCTGGCCGTGATACGGGCGTAGCGGCCGCCGTCGGCTTCGCCGCCAATGACGACGGTACAGGTGTTGGTGCTCTTGGTTTCGGCCACGTATTCCACCGGCGAGTCGAACCCGAGATCCTTGTCGGACTTGGCGGGATCGGCAACGGAGGTGCAGTTGAGAAAACTGAGCGCACGGCGCAGTTTGTCGGCCTCCGAGTTCTGGAGCTCTTCGGTCTCCTCGTTCAGGCCCACCAGTTTCCAGTCGGCGCCGTCCACCTTCAGTTCCATGCCGGAAACCTTGACGGAGACCACGTCGTCCGAAGGGATATTCAGCAGTTCGCGCTTTATCCAATCATTGGAACTTTCCGCAAATTCGCGGAAGTCGTGATCGACGAGCAGCACGGCATCGTTGCCGCCGAGGCGGACAAAGTGCTGGTTCGCCCAGCCGGCTTCGCGCGAAGCTTCGCGACGCGCGCCCACTTCCAGCGATGCCAGCGTTTCGCCGGCTGCCGAGGAGAGCACCACCATTTTCGCATCGTCATCCAGACCGAATTCGGACGGATCAACATTACTGGCACGAACCGGACTGCCGCTTTTTACCTGAGCCAGCTGCCGCAGGCCTTCGGCCAGCTTCGGAAAATCCGCGGGATAGTTGAACAGCGATTTCACAACCCACTTGCCTTCCTGCTTTGCCAGTTCAACGCTGTTTGAACCTTGGCTGATCCCAACCTTGGCAACGGCATTCAGATCAATTCCTTCGAGCATGGTTTCTCCGATTTTTTTTGTTTTTTCCACGCTTTTAGGCAGTTTTCCGCCCTGCTGCACCAGAGCCAGCAGCACGAGCACTGCCAGTGCAACCGCCAAACCAATCAGTTTCTTCTTATTCATTATTCAAACTCCTCCGGATTATCTTGTTTTCCTGAGCCAGACCCCGCGCACGATGCCGAAGAGTGCGACGATCAGCGGGATGCCCGCGATGTTGACTACCTTCAGGCGCGTACCGAGCTTTTCGATATCGCTGCGCAGGTTTTTGCGGACCTCCTTGAGTGCCTGCTGGTTGCTAAACACCTCTTGGCGGAACTTCTTGATTTCCGCCTCCTGCTCGGGGCTCATGATGAACTGCTGGTCTTCGCCCTTGGCGCTCTGCAGTTCGTTCAAACGCTGCTGCGTTTCCTGTAGCTGCGCATTGATCCGCTGCTCCTCCGCCTGCCAGCGGATCTGCGCCTCTTTTTCCAGTTGCAGTACCCGGTCGAACGGACGGTTGAAGGAGCCACGGCTGCGCAGGCCGATAAGCGCCTCACTGCCGGTCAGCTGCTCGACCATATTAACCGCAAAGGTGAGGTTGTCGTTCGAAGGCTGCAGCAGCGTCTGCCCGAACACGTTCATGCGCTGGATGCAGAAGCGATCATAGAGCATGTCGGCATCGGCAACGAGGACCACGATGCCGTCCTTGGCGCTCTCTCTGAGGCCTTCATCCTTTTTCTCCTCGCCCTCCTTGGCTTCCGCGCCGGGATTGCCATCCGGGAACGCCGTTTTAAATTTACCCTTGAGCCGGATCGCCAGGGTCAACGCCTTGCCTGCGCCGGTGGCGCGCGACGGGGCGCCCATTTGCGCCTCCATGGCGCTCGTCATCTTGCCGTCATCCGCAGTGGTGAGCAGGACGGTTTTTTCGAGTCCCGCAGCTACCGTGCCGTCGAACGCGCCGGCAAACGGCAGCATGACCTGGTTCAGCGAGGCCGTCGCCACTTCGTCGCGGCTGATGTGCGGTTCGCGCAGCATCAGCCATGCGGCGTTGCGCTGCGCCTGCCCGTTGCCTGCCGAGAGCATGCTGGCGGCGGACTCGTCGGTGGCGACGCGGGTGGTGTCCATCGTGATCCCCCAGGCGGAGGTCAGCTTGTTGAGATCGGACGAATGCTGCTGGGGCATCTGGAACTGCTGCATCTGCGGCGGCGCGCTTTCCTGCGCCGCCAAACAGGCAGGATCCATAAACGCCAGCAGGCGGCCCCCGCGCAGTACGAACTGGTCGAGCGCATAGAGCGCGTCGTCGGAAATCCCCATGGGATGGATCACAAGCAACGTGTCGATATCTTCCGGGATCTCCGTGGCGTTCATCTCGACGGTCTCGATTTCGTATTGGCTCTCCAGCTCGGAAACGATGGCCCAGGCGGGCGACGGCGACTGCCGCATCATCGGGTTCATTGAAGGCGGTGTTCCGCCCTGAACAGGCAGCGCACTCATGATGCCGAGTTTGGCCATTTTTTCGCGCGTGACCTCGCTGACCATGCGGGTGAGCAGGTATTCAAGGCGCGGTTCGACGCTCTGCGCAATCATCGGAATGACCGCCTCGCGGTTGCCGGAAACGGCAACGACGCCAAAGTAGAGGTCGCCGCCCATGCCGAACATGTCGAGCGCCTGCCCCTGCAGGCCGTAGCGCTGCGCCCATTCCTCCTCGTCGGAGTCGGGCTTGGGATCATACTCTTCGATCACGAGTTTCCCGCTGGCGCGCGATTCATACTCCTTGAGCAGGTCACGGACGCGCCCCGCAAAGTTTTTGAAGGGAACCGGCAGCTGCTCGTTGCTCTTGGAGAAGTAGAACTTGATGGTTACATCGCGGTCCAGCTCCTTGAGCAGCTGCTTGGTTCCGGCGGAGAGGGTGTAGAGCTTTTCGTCGGTCACATCCGAGCGCAGCCGGATAGGACTGAGAAGCACATTCACCGTGATGACAATGCCGAGCACAATCAGAATACCGACCGTGCTGCCGATTAGGTTTATATTTCTTTTTTTCATATCAAACTCCTAAATTCGTTTTTTCCAATGGTTGGAACTTTTCTTCCAATGGTTGGAAACGCGTCTAGCGCCCCACCTTGCTTTTGAGTACGGCCTGTGTCGCCAGAAGCATAAATGCCATCACGCTGGCAAAATAGGCCAGATCGCGCAGGTCGATGATGCCGCGCTGCAGCGTTTCGTAGTGCGACATAAAACTGAACGCCGCCACGCCGTCGACCAGCCACACCGGCGCCCAGCGCGCGAGCAGGTCGGTGACCGGCGGGAAGCCGGCGAGGATCAGGAACAGCCCGATCACGACCGCCAGAATGAAGCTGATCACCTGATTGCGCGTGAGCGCGGAGGTGAACATGCCGACGGAAAGGTAGGCTCCGGCCAGCAACATGCTGCCGAAGTAGCCGGAAAAGACGACGCCGAGGTCGGGCGCGCCAAGATAAACAGCTGTAATCACCAGCGGGAAAGTCAGCGCCAATGCCAGAGCGAGGAACAGCCAGGCGGCGATGAATTTCCCGAGCAGCGCCTGTATGGGCGTTACGGAAACGGTGAAGAGCAGCTCGATGGTTCCCGAACGGCGCTCCTCCGCCCATAGACGCATGGCCACGGCGGGCACCAGAATCATGTAGAGCCATGGATGCCAGGTGAAGAATCCGCTGAGCGTGGCCTGCCCCGCCTCATAGAAGCGCGATACCGAAAACGTAAAGAATCCGGCAAGCATCAGGAAGATGATGATAAACACATATGCGACCGGCGAATCAAAATAAGAACGCCATTCGCGCTTGGCGATTGCCAAAACATGCTGAATTGTTTCAGTCATTATTCAGCCTCCTTTGTATCTTCAGTGGTGGTGATCTGGCGGAAAACGTCGTCGAGACGTCCTTCGTCCACTTTCAAGTCCTCAATTGTCCAACCCTGCTGCTGTGCGGCGGCAAGCAGTGCCGGCACGGCGTTTTTTCCAGCCTTTGGAAAAATCCGCAACCGGCAGGTGTCGCCTGCGGCTTCAAGCACTTCGGTTTTTCCAACCTCTGGAAGTTCACCGGTTTTTTCGGCGATGCCTTGTCCTTTAGCTGCAAGTTCAACGGCGTTGTACGAGGAGCTTCGCTGCCTGAGTGCAGCGGGACTGTCGTCGGCAACCACTTTGCCGGCGCTGATGATGATCGCGCGGGTACAGATGGCTTCAACCTCTTCGAGCACGTGGGTGGAGAGCATAATCACTTTTTCCGGTGCCATCTCGCGGATCATATCGCGGACCACCTGTTTCTGGTTGGGATCGAGTCCTTCGGTGGGCTCGTCAAGCAGCAGAATGTCCGGATCGTGCAGCAGGGTCTGCGCAAAGCAGGTGCGTTGGCGATATCCTTTGGAAAGGGTGTCAATCGTCTGGTTCTTCACCGGCTGTAGGAAACAGCGCTCAATAACCTGATCCACCCTGTTTTTTTGTTCAGTTCCGCTGAATCCGCGTATTTCCGCAATGAAACGCAGAAACCCCGATACGGTCATATCTTCGTATAGCGGTGCGTTTTCGGGCATGTAGCCGATGTTTTTCTGCGCGGCCACCGGATCGGTCGCCACATCAATGCCTTTTACGGTTACCGTCCCCGCCGAAGGCGGCAGAAAACCGGCAATCATCCTGATAGTGGTGGTCTTGCCGGCTCCGTTTGGCCCGAGAAAACCCAGAACCGTCCCTTTTTCGACCTCAAAGGAGACCCCGTTGACGGCCCGCCGCCTTCCGAAATCCTTTACGAGGTTTTTAACCTTTATCATAAGCATCCCCTTTCTATGCTGTATTAATAATCAATAAATCCGGGTAGAACAGCCCGGATATTAAGTCTACGTTGACATTCTAATGCCAGAGACTGTTCAAAATTATACGGCCTCGGACACACATAAATCTCATGGAAACATTGATTGTAAAAAAATACGTGCAGGGCAACTCATTTTCCAGCTGTTTTTATTGTCCATATAATCGTTTTCCCAACGTCGTAATAAACAAAGAGGTAATTGAAGGTTTGGCTGGAAGGTATTGACCAGCCGTAAATTTGTGTGGTAGCTTGTCATGATCACTGCTTTGAAAGAAAAACCGCGGACTCGTGAAAGAGCATGGGAAGAGCCGAATTTAGGAAAGATTACAGATATGAATGAGATTGATCTAGCTGATGCCATCAAAACTGTGACACTCAAACACAATGGAGTGAAAGAGTACTTTATTACCGCCCAGGCCACAGAAGACAACATGGAAGAGGTCTTCGACAAGGTATCGGCGCAAATGGCCGAGTGCAATGCCAAGATAGCGTTCCAATACGTGTTTGGCGGACGCCAATTCTACCCCAAGGCCGTTTCGGCGATTAAAAACCTAAACTGGCCATTGACCATGCTCCACGGTGACGCTTGCTCCGGCTCCACCGTTACCGGAACCCAGTTTATTGCCATTTCCGGCACTGAACTGAATCCCGTCATGGATGGAGACCGGCGGGTAGGAAACTGGTACGAAACCAAAGACGCGCGCTATTGTCTGCTTGGCGACATCCGCACCAGCAACCTCGGGCTGTCGCGCAAAGAACAGGCGCGGCGGGTATTTGAAAAAATGGAAGAGCTGCTGAAACAGGCCGACATGGAATTCACGGATATCGCCCGTACCTGGCTCTATCTAAATGACCTGCTTGAATGGTATGACGATCTTAACGAGGTGCGAACACAGTTCTTTAGGGAACGCGGCGTATTCGATAAAATGGTTCCCGCCAGCACCGGCATCGGTGCCGGCACCGCAGCCGGTGAAGCAATGGTGGCGGCTCTGCTGGCTGTTAAACCGAAGAACGAAAATGTCAAAGTGTTTGCCGTGCCCTCCCCGTTGCAATGCCCGGCGATCGACTATAAAAGCTCCTTTGCCCGCGCCGTTGAAATTCAGCAACCGCATGCCCGCACCCTGACGATTTCGGGTACCGCCAGCATTGAGATGGAAGGCGCCACGGCGTATGTCGGCGACACAAAAAACCAGATTAAACTGACCATGGAAGTGGTTCATGAAATTCTGAAATCCCGCGACATGGATTGGAAAGATACGTCCCGCGCCATCGCCTACTTCAAAAGCGACGCCGATATCCCTCTGCTGGAGAAATACTGCGTGGAGAACAATCTGCCCGAACTGCCCGTAGCGATTTCGCACGCCGATGTCTGTCGGCACGACCTCCTGTTCGAAATTGAACTCGATGCCATCCAGATGGTTGAATAATCAGCCCCGATTGTTTTGCCTGCCCGACCGGTATGCCATTTAGGCGTATCCGGTCTTTTTTCTCTCACCATGACTTCCGCTTGCGCTCACAATATGATTCGGATAGGTTCCCGCGTAGAAATTCTGCCGGAAGCATCGATAAGCGCAGATGAATGGAGATTTGCATGACCAAAAAAGGCCAGCCCCGCCCAGCCGCCAACCCATCGAACTGCCGGGAGCGCTTCCTCGGCGCCTGCCGGTGCCGACCCGTTGACCGCCCGCCGATATGGATGATGCGCCAGGCCGGGCGCTCGCTGCCGGAATACCGCACGTTGAAAGAGGGCCACCCATTCACCGAGCTCGTGCAGGATCCGGCCATGGCAGCCGAAGTGACCCTGCAACCGATACGCCGGTTTGGATATGACGCCGCCGTTGTTTTCAGCGATATCCTGGTGGTGGCCGAAGCCATGGGCCAGAAATATGAACTGATGGAGAAAGGCGGAGTCAAAATGGACTTTCAGCTCAACTCCAAGGCCGATGTCGGCAAGCTCGACCCAGCCCGCGTGCTGGAGCACACCGCCTACACGCCCGAAGCCATCCGCCACGTCCGAAGGGAACTGGGCAATGAGCGCGCCATCATCGGCTTTGCCGGTTCCCCATGGACACTGGCCTCCTTCATGGTCGAAGGCGGCAGCTCGCGCGAAAACACCCGCTCGCGCGCCCTGCTCTACAGCGAGCCCGAACTCTTCCGCGCCCTGCTCGAAAAAATCACCGAAGCCACCATCACCTACCTCACCGCACAGATCGCCGCCGGCGCGGATGCGATCCAGCTATTCGACAGCCAGGGTGGCACCCTCGCCCCGAATGTCTTTTGGGAAATATCAGGACGTTGGATGAAACAAATCATCGATGCATTGCCATCTGAAACGCCCACCATCGTTTTCGCCCGCAACGTCCACCACAACTGGGGCGAAGTCGTGCAAACCGGAGCCGATGCGTTGGGGATCGACTGGGGACTGCGCCTGCGCGATGTATGCGCGCTGATTCCGGATACCGTTGCCGTGCAGGGCAACCTGGATCCGGCGCTGCTGATGGCAACGCCGGAAGCCGCCATCGCTGAAACGCAAAAAATCCTGGAGGAGATGCGCGGCCGCAACGGCTTTATCTTCAACCTCGGCCACGGCGTCCCGCCCGACGCCAGCATCGAATCCATCCAGGCCGTCGCCAAGACCGTGCAGAGTTTCGAATGAGCCAGATATCCGTCAGCCTCGAAATGCTCCGGAAATACAATGTGCCGGGGCCGCGCTACACCTCGTATCCGCCCGCCACGCACTTCACGCAGAACCCGGAAATCGAAACGGCTCCTCCGGGACCGCTCTCGCTCTACTTCCATCTGCCCTTCTGTTCCAGGCAGTGCCTCTACTGCGGCTGCACCAACATCGTCACTGGCGACCAAGGCAAAAGCGCCGAATATCTCGGCTATCTTGAGCGCGAGGTCCAAATGCGCTCGAAACTGATTCCGAAAGACTCCGAGGTCGTGCAGATCCAGCTGGGCGGCGGAACGCCAACCTTCCTGCTTCCGGAAGAGATCGAACAGCTCGGCAGAATGATCCGTGCACATTTCCCCATGGCGTCTATCATCGAAGCGGGCGTGGAAATCGACCCGCGCAGCCTGACGCCCGAAAAAGTCCAGGCCCTGCGCAACGCCGGCTTCAACCGCGCCTCGCTCGGCGTACAGGACACCAATCCCGCTGTCCAGAAAACCATTGCCCGTATCCAGCCATTGGAAAAAATCGCCGAGACCAACCGGTGGCTGCGCGAAAGCGGAATGGAATCGATCAACTTCGATCTTATCTACGGACTGCCCTTCCAGACATTGGAAACTTTTTCCCAGACATTGAAAGACGTGCTCACGCTCTCCCCCGACCGTTTCGCCGTCTACAGCTACGCCCACATTCCCTGGATCAAACCGTTCCAGAAAAGTTTCGAAGACCATCTTCCCGATGCCGACATGAAGATGGAGTTGCTCCAGCTTACCATCGGAAAACTGACCGGTGCGGGCTACGTCTACATTGGCATGGATCACTTCGCCAAACCGGACGACGCCATGGCGCAGGCATTGGCGAACGGAACACTGCAACGCAACTTCCAAGGCTACAGCACCCATAAGGGCGTCGACCTCCACGGCTTCGGCATGTCGTCCATCTCCCACGTTGCCGGGCAGTACCACCAGAACCGGAAGGAGTTGGAAAAATACTATGCCGAGCTCGACGACGGGAAGCTCCCGCTCCTGCGCGGCTACACCATGACCGCCGAGGATCGGATCCGCTACCACGCCATCATGCACATCATGTGCAATCTCTACATTGACTACGCCAAACTCTCCGACCGGCTTGGCCTCGACTTTGCCGACCATTCCAGGGCCGATATCGCCTCGCTCCACGACCTCGAAGCCGACGGTCTCGTGCGCCGCGAACCCGGCGGCCTGCACGTCACCCCGCTCGGCCGCCTCTTCGTCCGCATCGTCGCCATGCGCTTCGACGCCTACCTCCAGTCCGGCGACCGCAAAGGCCGCTACTCCCAAACCGTGTAAAAAGGTTCGTAGTTCCGTCTTCAGGCGGGTAAAAACATTCCCATGCAAAAGATAGCGGTTATTGGAGCGGGGATCACCGGGCTGACAGCGGCGTTCGCGTTGAAGCAACGGGGGATCGACTGTACGGTATTCGAAGCGTCGAACCGTGTGGGCGGCGTGATCCGCACCATTCGCGAAGACGGGTTCCTTTTGGAGTGCGGCCCCAACTCGGTGCTGGATACGTCTCCAAGGCTTGGAAAACTGATTACAGACCTTGGAATGGGAACGGAACGGCTCAATGCCAACGCCTCGGCCCAGAAACGCTTTATCGTCCGCAACCAAAAAGCGGTCGCCCTGCCCTCCTCGCCCCCCGCGTTTTTCACCTCCCCGGCCTTTTCCATCAAAGCCAAGCTGCGGCTCTTCAAGGAACCGTTCATCAGAAGCAAGTCGTATGAATCGGAAAGCCTGGCGGATTTCGTTTTGCGCCGGCTCGGACAGGAGTTTCTGGACTATGCCATCAGCCCGTTCGTCAGCGGCGTCTACGCCGGCGACCCCGCCGCGCTCTCCACGGCCTACGCCTTTCCAAAGCTCTATGCGCTGGAGGAAAAATATGGATCGCTGATCGTGGGAGCCTTCAGAGGCGCGAAGGAACGGAAAAAACGGCAGGAGGTTTCCAAGAAGGATGCGCGGATGTTTACGTTCCGCGACGGCATGGAAGCCCTGCCCCGGCGGCTCGCGGAAAAACTGGGCGACGCCGTGCGTTTCCAATGTCTGGAAAAAAAGTTCCAACCATTGGAAAACGGAAAGTGGAAGGTGGCGGACGAGGCGTTTTCCGGCGTGGTGCTCGCCATTCCGGCACATGCCATCTCCGAACTTGAGCTGCCGGTCGATCTGTCGCTCTTTTCGGAAATCTACTACCCGCCCGTCGCCAGCCTATCGCTCGGATTCCGCGCCGACCAGTTCGGCCACCCGCTCGACGGGTTCGGCATGCTGATCCCCCGGGTCGAAAACTTCTATTCGCTGGGCAGTCTGTTCACCTCCTCCATCTTCGCCGGTCGCGCACCGGAGGGAATGGCCATGCTGACCACCTTTGTCGGTGGATCGCTCGCCCCGGAAAAAGCCCTGCAGGATGAGGAACAAATGCTGGCCAGCGTCTTGAAGGATATGCGGACAACGCTGGGACTGAAAGGCGATCCGGTCTACAAAAAGCTCAGCGTCTATCCAAACGCGATCCCGCAATACAACGTGGGCTACGAAAAATTCCTGAACGCCATGAAACAGATCGAAGCCGACCTTCCCGGACTCCACTTCGCCGGGCACTACCGCGACGGAATCTCCGTCGCCGACTCGATCCTCTCCGGGCTGGACATCGCCGAAAGGATCGCATCGTGAAGCGCGGGGTTCTGTTAATGAACACCGGTTCGCCGGATTCCGCCGAGGAGGAGGATGTGCGGCGGTTCCTCGGCGAATTCCTGATGGACCCGCATGTGATCGACCTGCCGTGGCCGCTACGCGCCCTGCTGGTTCGCGGCATCATCCTGCCCCGCCGCCCGGCAAGATCGGCCGAAGCCTACAAAAAGATCTGGACGGAGAAGGGATCGCCGTTGATCCGCTACAGCACGGAAATAAAAACCCAACTTGGAGAGGGCGTGGAACTCGGCATGGCCTCCGGCAATCCGTCCGCCCGCGAAGGAATCGAAAAACTGCTGGGAGCAGGTGCCGAGGAGATTGTGGTGCTGCCCATGTTCCCGCAGTCTGCCATGGCGACCACCGATGCTTGCGTGGCAAAGGTCAAGGCCGAGCTAAAACACTGCAATAGCAATGTTCCCATCTCGGTCATCCCACCGTTCCACGCCCACCCGGCCTATGTCAAAGGGCTGGCGGACTCGCTTGCCGGAATCGAGGACCACATCCTGTTCAGCTACCACGGCTTGCCGCTGCGTCATTTAAAAAAGCAATCCCCGCCGGATTACCAAGTCCAATGCCTGGAAACCACTC
The DNA here is from genome assembly GCA_021734595.1 of Kiritimatiellales bacterium. GTDB lineage: Bacteria > Verrucomicrobiota > Kiritimatiellia > Kiritimatiellales > Pontiellaceae > JAIPIO01. The sequence goes on from JAIPIO010000048.1 coordinate 10,785, forward strand.
GTCTGGTCGTTGCCAAGGCGGACATTCCCGAAGACCGGTATTCCATCTCGTTCCAGTCGCGCATGGGACGCGCAAAATGGATTGCGCCCTACACGGAGGACATGCTCCGCAACCTTCCAGCCATTGGAAAAAGGCGGCTGGCTGTGATCTGCCCCTCCTTCGTGTGCGACTGCCTCGAAACCATTGAGGAGATCGGCATTCGCGGCCGGGATGTTTTCACGGAGTCCGGCGGCGAAAGCTTCCGCCTGATCCCCTGCCTTAACAGCGGCTCCGCAACCGTTCAGCTCCTCAGCGACCTCGTTTCCAGCCGGCTTGATTCGCCCGTCTGATGCCGGGGACTGCGGTATCGTTTGTTTTCGAGGCAACCCGCTCGCCGGAATCGACGTAGAATAGATTTGATCGGTTTCTATATTGTGCGAGGATGCATCGGATAACTGGGAATATCCGAGATTTACTAATGATCGAACCGAGGGGATGTGTGATCATGAAGAGGGGTGTCGCAAAAGCATTCTGTACTGTTTGCCTGCTGATGTCTGTTTTGGCTTTTGCTTCAGCGCAGGCGGCAGATACGTTCGGCAATTGGGCGCAGCAATACATCGCCGCCAGCGGGCAGGATCGTCTTGAGCTGGAACCGGAAGGCATTGAATTGGCCAAGCTTCGGCGCGAAGCCATGCTTTCGCTGATCCGCTCGGATCCGGCAGCGGCCATCGCGCAGGCCATTGCACCTGAACTTAGCCGGCAGCTTCCACTATCCATCCGCCGGTACCTGGAGCGACCGGTCGGCGGCCCGGCCAACAACACTCCTTTCCGTCCCGCCGCAAAAGGTGCCGCCCCGGAAAACGGGCGTGACATTATCATCAAGGGGCAGTCGTTCCGGGCCTACGTCTATGGAACGCGAAGCGAACAGGCTCTTTTCAGCAACAGCGTGGTTTCCGGCATTGCCATCGGCAGCGAGCTTGCGCTGGCGGACCTGCCGGGCGGTCAATCGCTGGCGGATACGCCCCGCGCCCGCAAGGCGCGTACCGCCAGGAACGCCGCGAAAGCAAAATCCCGCTCGGGAACGGTGTCGGAAAAGTTCCGTTTCATCCGGGATGATCTGACGCTTGGGACCCATCATGGATTCGACACGGTTTCCTTGAAGGACTGCGAGCTGCCGGAGGATGAACCGGGAACCCCCTGGCTCCCGGCGCGCTATGTCAATGTCGAGATTCCATATGGCGCCTCCGCGGATGATGTTTCGATTCAGGCCAATGAAATTCTGATCGCCACGGGCCTGACCCTCTATCCGGCTCAACCGCCGCAACCCCTTTCCCAGCCCTACACCGGCTTCACCAAGCCCCGCGCCGACGCCTACGCCCGGCAAAACAGATTCCCGGACGAACCGGGAAAGCAGACCGGCCCAGCCCAGCGCATGCGCGGCCGAAATTTTGTGCCGGTCCGAATCAATCCGTTGCGCTATGTCCCGGCATCGGGAGAATTGTACCTGTCAACGGAAATAGAGATTTCCGTAGCCTATACAAGCCCGCTCACCGCTCCACCGGTGAGCACCGCCGATCTCCAGGAAATGGAAGAGCCTGCTGCGGTACCGCTGGATGCACCGTCGGCCACCGTCGATTACCTGTTCATCACCAAAACATCCCTTCTCGATGAATTCCAGATTCTGGCAAACCACCGTACCACGCACAGCGGGCTCAGCACCGAGGTGATTGACACCACCTGGGTCACCAACAACTATTCGATGGCGCGCCCCGACGGCGGCAGCGACATGCAGACCGCCATCCGCAACTGCATATCCGACTATGTCGCCTCCAGCGGCACTCTTTATGTGGCACTGGGCGGTGACAATACCATCGTGCCCGACCGTGATACCTACATTATAGCCGGTAGTTACACAAATTCGACGATGCCCACCGATCTCTACTATTCAGGACTGGACGGCAATTGGGATGATTATGATTCGGACGGCGTTTACGGCGAGGTGAATGTTGGCGGCGTCAGCTCGCATGACGAGGGCGACCTGTCACCCGATGTGATTGTCGGACGCATCCCCGTGCGCAACTCCACCCAATCCATGGCCTACATCAACAAGCTCATCGATTTTGAGACCAACCCGCCGTACGACAAGCTGGGTAAGTTTATGATGGGCGGTCATAAACTCTGGAACAATTACTTCACGAACGACCGTCCTTCCGATGTGATGTACGACGGACACATGGCCTTTCAGGACGAAAACCATCCTATCGTAAGCGATGCGGAAATGTGGATGCGCCGCGCGTTCCGGGATCGTGTGCAGATCGGCTGGGAACCGGATCAGACCGGCTGCCTTTTCAACACCCTGACGTCTTGGGACGCAACGACCGCAGGCGATTATGCCGCCAGCGGCGATAATATGGTTACCCGTTTCAGCGAAGGGTGGAATTTTACAATCAACGCAACACACGGCTCCACCACTTCCCTTTCCGGTGAAAACAACAGTTTCACGGCAACCAAAGCCCTTACCCTCACCGGCCTGACCACCATCTTCTACACCATGGCCTGCAACAGCGGAGGGTTTGACAACGGCAATCCCAGCGTCAGCGAAGCCATGCTCATCAACCCCGACGGCGGCGCGCTGGCCTATTTCGGTTGCAGCCGTTTCGGCTGGGGCTCGCCGAATGCACCGCCAGCAAAAAATACAACCACTGGCGGCACCTCCAGCAACTACATGCGCAAATTCCTGGAACTGATTTTCATGGATAAGATCTATGACTTGGGACAGGTCTTTGCCGACCATAAGGCCGCATATATCGGTTCATCCGGCGGCAACGGCGCCACCCGCTGGGTTCAGCTAGGCATGAACTATCAGGGCGATCCCGCATTCCAGATCCAGATGCCGCCCGATGTGCAGATAAAAACCGACACGTCAGACATCGATGTTCCCGAGGGCGGTACGGCAACCTTCAATGTGAAACTGGCTGAAAATCCAGTCTTCGCCACCACAGTTACTGTTGCGCGCGTAAGCGGCGATGCCGACATTTCCGTATCGGGAGGCGCTACGCTCATTTTCGATGCATTCAATTGGAGCACCTACCAGCCGGTCACGCTGGCCGCCGCCCACGATGCGGATGACCTTTTAGGCACTGCCGTCATAGAGTGCTCGGCCCCGGGCGCCGCCCCGGCCACCGTGACCGCCACCGAGTTTGACGATGAACATAACTTTGCGCCAAGTGTTTCGATCGATCAGCCAGCCGTCCGACTGGTGGCCGTTCCTTCCGGCTGCGGCCTGATGCTCGACACCACGGTGACCGACGATGGCAAACCTGGCGGACCGCTGTCGGTATCCTGGTCGATGGTCAGAGGACCGGGAGCCGTTGCCTTCTCACCATCCAATGCCGCCGACACGGCGGCCACGTTCCCCGCGGATGGCGGTTATGTCCTGCGGTTGACCGCCAGCGACGGCGAAAAGCAGACTATTGTTGAACTACAGGTAAATGTCGGTGTCGCATCTGCCGGTGGAGCGCAACCCTCGGGCGATATGGTCGTTTATTATCCCTTCGATAACTCCTCCGGCAGCACGGTTCCCGACGCGGCCGGCGGCGACAATCCCGGCAACCTCAGCGGGGGGACATGGATACCTGAAGCAGGGATGTGGAACGGTGCGCTGGAGCTGGATGGTTCCACCAACGATCATGTGCATATCCCGGATTCAGCCGATATCAACACCGGAGCAAATGACGAACGCACCGTAGCCCTTTGGTTCCGGGCGGACGATCTGGGAGCCGGAAAACGGCAAATGCTCTTTGAAGAAGGCGGAAACACACGCGGCCTTAACATCTATCTTGACGGCAGCACGCTGTATGTCGGGGGATGGAACAACGGAGAGAATGGCTGGAGCACGACCTTCCTGAATGTTTCAGGACTGGAAACCGGACTGTGGTATCATGCGGCGCTAGTGCTTGAAGGTACCACTTCTGTCCAGCCCGATGCTTTCCGCGGCTATCTCAATGGCGAATTATTCGGCTCAGGTAACGGCGCAACCATCAACGCCCACTCCGACGACAACGGAATCGGTGCGGTGCAAGGTGCCACCAAATGCCACGACGGCAAGGTGCAGGACGGTGCAACCACGGCCTACTTCGACGGTGTTGTTGACGATTTCATGCTCTGCAACCGGGTGCTCTCCGCCGCGGAAATTGCCGGACTGGGCCGTCCCCTGCAGGCCGGGCCTGCCGTGGATGCCGGACCAAACCAAACCGTGGCGCAAACTGCCAGAATGGAAGGACAGGTCAGCGACGACACCGTGCCGACCGGGTCCATAGCCACTGAATGGCTTAAGATTTCCGGTCCGGGTCAAGTCGCGTTCACCGATGCGGACCAACCTGAAACTTGGGTCTGTTTCGACACCGCCGGAAACTATACGTTGCGCTTAACAGCGTCCGATGGCGAAGTAACAACGTTTGATGAAGTATCCGTCAACACGGCCGGCAGCGGCAGCCTGCCGAGCAGCTTCATCCAGTCGCCGACCAACGGATCCGTTTACTGCCTTGGCAGCAACATCGCCGTCACGGCAACCGGCTTCAGCTTGGCCAACGTTGTTGCGTTGACCTGCGATGCAAATACTTCAGCGATCGGTTCGGGCAGTGATGGCCTGTTGGAATTCACCTGGACCCATCCCGCACTGGGATCCTACAACCTGACGGCAAGGTGCACGGATGCCAATGGAACCACGGTAACCTCCTCGGTTGTTGCGGTTACGGTCGCTGCCGACACTGACCACGACGGACTTCCCAATCCCATCGATCCCGATGACGACAATGACGGTCTATCAGATGCATGGGAAACGCTGAAAGGATTGAATTCCTTGAGCGCGGAGGGCGACGACGGTGCTGACGCCGACCCCGATGAAGACGGCATGACCAACAGCGAAGAATTCACGGCGGACACCCATCCCCTTGATCCGGCCTCGGTTCTATGCGTCATAGGTTTTGAAACGACACCATCGGGCATGGAAATCAGATGGACGGGCGGCGAACAGGCCTGCCAGGAACTGGAATGCGCGTCCTTCCTGACACCGGCAACGGAGTGGATGCGGCTCCATACCAATCTGCCGCCAACCGCGGTAACGAATATGACCGTACTGCCGTCCCCAACCAATGACGTCATGTTCTTCCGTATCCGGGCCTACCGCCCCTAGATTTTCCAACCATTGGAAACACCTCAAAGCACTAGGGGTTTTGTGCGGATTCCCGGACGGATTTGCGGAAAACCGGCCTAGCCACCGGCAGGCAATTGTGCTCTATTAGTTCGTTCAAAAAACAAACGGGATTTTTTAATAAATGACAAATGAGCAGTTAAAGCAAAAAGGATTTCCCATCAACCTGCTGATTGAGGGCAAACCCTGCCTGGTCGTCGGTGGCGGCAAGGTGGCGCTGCGCAAGATCGAGCACCTCATCGCCTCCGGCGCGGAAGTGGCGGTGGTCAGCCCGGAAGTCTGCGACGAAGTCGGCGGGTTGATTGAGCAGAATCGGGTCACGCACACCTGCCGGGAGTTCGAAGAAGGCGATGTTAAAGACGCCGCCCTGGTTTTCGCAGCGACCAATAACCGCGCCGTCAACCGCGCCGTGCTGGCCGCCTGCCGCGAAAACGGAATCATCTGTTCCTGCGTCGACGGCAACTGGGCCCAAAGCGATTTTACCACCCCGGCCATCACACGCCACGGCAACCTGACCCTCTCCGTCTCCACCGGAGGGCACGCCTGCCGCCAGGCCAAGTTGATCAAGAACAGTCTGGCCAAACATATCG
>JAIPIO010000049.1 GCA_021734595.1 Kiritimatiellales bacterium
CGATTGAGTAGGGCGTCCGCCCCGCAATTCCTGCAAATAATTTCTACTGCGCTCATATTCTGATCCACGGGTTTTTAACCACGAACAAACACTAATGGACACGAATCATTAGTAACATTATGAATATATTAACCACTGAATACACAGAATACACTGAAAAAGAGGAGCCGATTCCGCTTCCGTGTATTCGGTATATTCCGTGGTTCAAGAAGAAAACTTTGCATGTCTATATTCACTCATCTACTGATTAGCGCTTATTCGCATTCCTTGAACCGTGCCTGCTGCACTATTTTCTGCTGAAAATTATTTATCGTTTTGCTTTCAGGCGGTTGGTTAATGTTCCGCTTTCCTATACTGTAAGAGGTAAACCGGAGGATGCCATGAAAGATAAACTCTATCATTATCGGGCGGAAATCGTATCGGTCTATGACGGCGACACCTGTACGGCGGATATCGATCTGGGGCTGGGTGTCTGGGTGCGCGGCGAAAAGCTGCGGTTGCTGCGGATCAACGCTCCCGAAATGCGGGGCGATGAAAAGGAAGCAGGCAGGTCTTCGCGTGATTTTCTGCGGGAACTGATCCTTGGCAAAGAGGTGTTTATTGAAACCATCAAGGACAAGCGCGGAAAATACGGCCGTTATCTGGCGGAAATATGGCTGGAGGAAGCGCCGGAAAAATGGGTAAATGTAAACGACCTTATGGTTGAAGCGGAACACGCGGTTTATAAGGAGTATTGATAATGCGGAAAATGTCTGACTGGGGAAACTATCCGGTAATCGATGCCGAGGTCTTTGGATTCGAAACCCCGGAGGAATTGAAAACCCGCCTTGGCAGTCTGGATAAAGTCATTGCCTACGGCAACGGGCGCTCCTACGGCGATGCATCGCTGCAGGAAAACATGCTGCTGACCCGCCGCTTCAATAAGTTGCTTTCGTTCGACGAAACCACGGGGGAACTTTGCTGCCAGGCCGGCGTCATGCTTTCCGAAATACTGGAAGTGTTTGTGCCGCGCGGCTGGTTTCTTCCCGTTACGCCCGGTACGAAGCTGATTACGGTCGGCGGCGCCATTGCGGCGGATGTGCATGGTAAAAACCATCACAAGGAGGGCGCTTTCGGACAGCACATTATTTCCATGGATGTGATGCGCAATGACGGTTCTATCGTCACCTGCTCGCCACTGGAAAACGCCGACTTCTTCAATCTGACGGTTGGCGGCATGGGGCTGGCCGGGGTTATCCTCCATGCGACGTTCCGGCTCCATCCGATTGAAACGGCCTACATCCGTGAAGAGACCATTCGTGCGGCCAACCTCGCGGAAATCATGGACTGCTTCGAGGCTTCCGACGACTGGACCTACTCGGTGGCATGGATCGACTGCCTGGCCAAGGGCGATGCGATGGGGCGCAGCATTATGATGCGCGGCGAGCATGCCCGCGCTGCCGAGCTGGTGCAGCACTTCCGCAAAGGCGCGCCGCTGAATCTCAAGCCGGGATTGAAACTGGGCGTGCCGGTCACGTTCCCCAATTTTGCGCTGAACAAGCTGACAATGAACGCCTTCAATTTTGCCTACTACAACAAATGCCGGCCGGGAACCCACACCCGAGTCTGCGACTACAACAGCTTTTTCTATCCGCTCGATGCCATCGCAAACTGGAACCGCATCTACGGCACGCGCGGCTTTACGCAATACCAGTTTGTGATCCCGAAGGCGGCCGGGCGCGAAGGCATGGGCACCATCCTGTCGCGGATCACGGAAAGCGGCCTGGGCTCCTTCCTGGCCGTGCTGAAGCTGTTTGGCGAACAGCAGAGCTTCATGTCCTTCCCGATGGCGGGCTACACGCTGGCGCTGGATTTCCCGATCAGCCTAAAGGCGCTTGAACTGTTCAAGGAGCTCGACGCCATGGTCGCGGATTTTGGCGGCCGCCTCTATCTGGCCAAGGACTCGCGCATGGATGCGGAAATGTTCAGCAAAACCTATCCCAATGCGGATGAGTTCAAGCAGGCCATTACCATGCTGAACGAGGGTGCTCCAAAATTTGAATCGCTGCAATCCAAACGGATCGGGATCACGGAATAGAACCACGAAATACACTAAATACACGAAAGGGGGAGCAGGATGATTGAGATTGTCTATAACGAAGAAAGTTATCAAACTGGGGTTGATCGTTAATTTTGGTCACTACCCAAAAGTGCAGATTGAACGCATTGCCAACTAACTTCGTGTATTTAGTGTATTTCGTGGTTTATAAAATTAGAGAGGGAAAATGAAAAACGTACTGATTCTCGGAGCGACATCGGACATTGCGCAGGCCATTGCAAAAAAATATGCCGCGGAGGGCTGGAGCCTGACGCTGGCGGCGCTCGAGCCCGGGCTGCTGGGGCCGATTGCCAGCGATCTTGAAATCCGCGGCGACGCTACGGTTCAGACGCTGGAATTCGACGCGCTCGATTTTTCCAGCCATCGCAAATTCTACGAATCGATCGAGACCAAACCCGATGCGGCCATCTGCGTGTTCGGCTACATGGGCGATCAGGACAAGGCGCGGACCGACTTTGACGAAGTGGCCCGCACCATCGGCGTCAACTTTACCGGCGCGGTCTCGATCCTGAACATTGTTGCGGAGGATTTTGAAAAACGCGGCAGCGGCGCCATTGCCGGCGTCAGCTCGGTGGCGGGCGACCGCGGGCGGCAGAGCAACTATACCTACGGCAGCGCCAAGGCGGGATTTACCGCCTACCTATCCGGCCTGCGCAACCGGCTGGCGAAAAGCGGCGTGCATGTAATGACGGTGAAGCCCGGTTTCGTCCGCACCAAAATGACCGAAAGCCTGGAGCTGCCAGCCGCGCTGACCGCCGAACCGGTGCAAGTGGCCGATGTGGTTTTCCAGGGGTTGGAAAAAAAGCGCAACACGGTCTACACCCTCTGGATGTGGCGCTGGGTGATGCTGGTGATTCGGCACATCCCCGAATTCATCTTTAAGAAAATGAAGCTGTGATGCGGCGGGGTCGGACGTTTTCCCCAACGAACGAGGAGTATCGTATGAATCGAAAAAAATTCATCCAAATCGGCGCTGCCGCTTCTGCGGGAATGGCGGTGCCGAAGCACCCCGTCTTTGCGGACGGGATGGCCGACCAGAAAAAGCGGGTCGGATTGATCGGGACGGGATGGTATGGGAAAATGGATCTGTTGCGCCTGATCCAGGTTGCGCCGGTCGAGGTGGTTTCGCTGTGCGATGTGGATAGCAGGATGCTGTCCGAGGCCGCCGAGCTGGTGGCCGGTCGCCAGCTTTCGAAGAAGACGCCGCGCACGTATAGCGACTATCGGAAGATGCTCTCGGAAAAGGATCTGGACCTGGTGCTCATCGCTACGCCGGATCACTGGCATGCGTTGCCGATGATCGCCGCGGTCGAATCCGGCGCCGATGTCTATGTGCAGAAACCGATCGGCGTGGACGTCATTGAATGCCAGGCCATGGTGGCGGCCGCTCGCAAGCACGGGCGGGTGGTGCAGGTGGGGTTGCAACGTCGCAGCACACCGCATTTGATCGAAGCGCGGGACCTGATCAAGGAAGGCCGGTTGGGCCGGATCGGGCTGGTGGAGACCTATTGCTACTCGCGGCGACCGGTTAGAAATCCGCCGAATGAACCGCCTCCCGACCATCTCGATTTCGAGATGTGGACCGGCCCGGCGCCCATGCGGCCCTACAATGCGGGCATCCATCCGTTAGGCTGGCGCAACTACATGGAATACGGCAACGGCACGATTGGCGACATGGGCGTCCACATGATCGATGCGGCGCGATGGATGCTTGACCTGGGCTGGCCCCGGCGGATTTTCTCGGCTGGCGGCAACTATTTCCATGGGGAAGGGAAGCCCAACATCTCCGATATGCAGACCGTCACCTTTGATTATGGCAAGCTGCAGATGACTTGGCAGCACCGGCACTGGGCCGAGAAGCCGGATCCAAACTATCCGTGGGGTGCGACCTTCTACGGTGAAAAGGGGACGCTCAAGATAGGCCTGAAGAGTTTCGACTTCACCCCGGTGGGCAAGGGAAATCCGATCCATCGCGGGTGGGACGATGCCGATGCCAAGTATCCAGTGGACAGCGGCGACTTTCCGGAGGACCGGACCGAAAAACGGATTGAACTGCACGCCGTGCCGGCAACGCGCAGGCACATGAGGAATCTGTTGGGATGCATCGCCAGCCGGGGGCGTCCCTGTGCCGACATTGCCGAAGGCAGTACCTCCACAACCATGTGCGTCCTCGCGAATCTTTCCCTGCAATTGGGGCGCAGCCTGGCGTGGGGCGCTGACGTGGGCCGGGTGGTCGGCGATGCAGAAGCCAACGCGCTGCTGGCGCGTCCCTACCGGGCACCATGGGTGCATCCAGTGGTGGAGAAAACCTGAAAAAGGAATCCCAACCCCTGGACTAGGCTTGCTTGAGCAACCCGTCAAAATACGCAATCGTCTTGGCCAGGCCCTCGCGTAGCGGAACGGTGGGTTCCCATTCCAGTTTTTCCTTGGCCAGTGATATGTCGGGTTTGCGCTGTTGCGGGTCGTCGGGCGGCAGCGGTTCATGCACCAGCTTGGAGTTGGAACCGGTCAGTTCGATCACGTTCTCCGCCAGTTCGACCATGGTGAACTCGCCGGGATTGCCGAGGTTTACCGGGCCGGTGAAATCATCGCCGGTTGCCATGAGGCGGATCCAGCCTTCGATGAGATCGGAAACGTAGCAGAAGGAGCGTGTCTGCTTGCCATCGCCGTAGATGGTGATCGCCTCGCCACGCAAGGCCTGCATGATGAAATTGGAAACCACGCGACCATCGTGCGGGTGCATCCGCGGCCCATAGGTGTTGAAGATGCGCGCCACCTTGATCTGTAGCTTGTGTTGTCGATGATAATCGAAAAAAAGCGTTTCCGCGCAGCGCTTGCCTTCGTCGTAGCAGGAACGCACGCCGATCGGATTAACGTTGCCCCAGTAGCCTTCCGTTTGCGGGTGGACGGCGGGGTCGCCGTAGACCTCGGAGGTGGAGGCCTGGAACACCTTGGCTTTCACCCGCTTGGCCAGTCCCAGCACATTGATGGCGCCGTGGACGCTGGTCTTGGTGGTCTGCACGGGGTCGAACTGGTAGTGGATCGGGGAGGCGGGGCAGGCCAGATTGTAGATTTCGTCCACTTCGACGTAGAACGGGAAGGTGACGTCGTGCCGCATCAGTTCGAAGAAAGGATTCTCCATCAGGTGCTGGATGTTGGCCTTGCGCCCGGTAAAAAAGTTGTCGAGGCAGATAACATCGTTTCCCTCCGCCAGTAGCCGCTCGCACAGAAACGAACCGAGGAATCCGGCACCGCCGGTTACCAGTACGCGTTTTTTCACTAATTCCTTCATAAATTGCATCCCCTTTTGTTCAAGAGCCAATAATGGTGGCAGTTGTCGTTGCAGAAATAAATTCCAATCACTGGAAATATTTATGATAGTGTTTTCGAAGGATTGGAAACACGGGAGAAGAAATGTCCAGCGACTGGAAAAAAGAGACGTTAGGGGTTGGTGAATGGATGGGCCGGATGGAGGCCGCCCGCCATCCGATGGCGGAAAAACTGTACGCGATGTATTCGAGTGTAACGGATGGAATCACCATCGACCCGGCGATGATGTTTGTGCCGGTGGACGACCACATGGTGCATCGCGGCGACGGACTGTTCGAGTCGTTCAAATGCGTGGACGGGAATATCTACAACCTTGATGCGCATCTGGAGCGATTGGAAAAAGCATGCGGCACGATGGAAATAGATCTGCCGGTCACCTTGGATGAACTGGCAGGAATCACTGTGCAGACCATTCGCGCCGGCGGGCGGCGCGACGCACTGGTGCGCCTGTTGGTGTCGCGCGGGACGGGCACGATGGGCGTTAATCCATATGAATGCAGCTGTGCCGAAATCTATATTGTCGTCTACAAGCTGACAAAATGTGATGTCGGTGAAATGCCCGCCGGTGTGCGCGTCATCACCAGCGCGGTTCCGCTCAAGCCCGGTTTTTTCGCCACGGTGAAAACCTGCAACTATCTGCCCAACGTCCTGATGAAAAAAGAGGCCGTCGATGCCGGAGTCGACTTTGTCGTGTCCATCGATGAGAACGGGAACCTTGGCGAAGGGGCGACCGAAAACGTCGGGATTGTGACACCGGAAAGGGAGTTGCTGATGCCTCCTGCCGAGCGGGTGCTGGCGGGAACCACCGCCAAGCGTGCATTGCAGCTGGCGCAGTCACTGGTTGCCAACGGCCTGCTTAAATGCGCGGAATTCCGCGCCATACCGATTGAAACCGCGCGGGCGGCCGCGGAAATGCACATTTACGGAACGACCCCGAACGTCACTCCCGTTACCGAGTTCGATGGAGCCCCGGTGGGTGACGGACAGCCCGGTCCGGTTGCCGCGGCCCTGTTTGAAATGCTGAAAAACGACATGACTCCCGACAGCAGACGGTTGACCAACGTATTTGATGAATAAAGCGCTTCATATCCATGTGACCGGAATTGTCCAGGGCGTAGGCTTTCGTCCCTGGGTATGGAAAACCGCCACGGAGCTGCATCTGACCGGATCCGTGCGCAATGGGTTCGACGGCGTGCGTATCGAGCTTTACGGCGACCATATCGAACAGTTTCTCGAGCGATTGCGGTCCGGGCCGCCGCCGCTCTCGAAAATCAACTCGATCCAGACATTGGAAACCGAGTTCCAGGCATTGGAAGATTTCCGTATACTGGAAAGCGATCCGGGCGGGGAAGCGCTCCAGCAGATATCGCCGGACATCTCCGTTTGCGACGACTGCCGCCGCGAACTCTTTGATTGCGGCGACCGACGTTTCCGCTATCCCTTCATCAACTGCGTCAACTGCGGGCCGCGATTCAGCATCATCGAAAACCTGCCCTACGACCGTCCGCAAACCAGTATGCGCGAATTCAATATGTGCCCGGACTGCGCCGCCGAATACAGCAATCCCTCCGACCGCCGCTACCATGCCCAGCCCATCGCCTGTCCCGTGTGCGGGCCGGCGGTTTCTCCGGAAAACTGGCAGCAGGAATGGAAGCAATCCATCAAAGCCGGGAAGATCATCGCCGAGAAAGGGGTGGGCGGATTCCATCTCGCGTGCGACGCGCTCAATCCCGCTGCGGTTTCCAAGCTTCGGAAAAGAAAGGGTCGCGAAGCCAAGCCGTTTGCGCTGATGGTTCCAGACCTTGAATGGGTACGGTCGGTCTGTGAAGTTTCGCCCGATGAGGAAAAACTCCTTGCCTCCCGCGAGCGGCCGATTGTGCTGCTGCGCCTGAAAGGCGGCTTCCAGACCTTGGAAAATATTGCCCCCGGACTTTCCACCCTTGGAATCATGCTGCCCTACACGCCGATGCATGACATCATGTTCGACTTATTTCCCCATCCGGTGGTAATGACCAGCGCCAACTATACCGCCGAACCGATGATCCACACGAATGCAGCTGCGCGCGAAAAGCTTGAAGGAATTGCCGATCTGTTTCTGACGCACAACCGCGAGATCGTCAACCGTTGCGATGATCCGGTCTGTGCGGTTTACGGGGGCCAGACGGTGGTGCTGCGTCCGGGGCGCGGCACGGCCCCGGTATCGTTTCCGTTCCCTTCCGATGAAACCATTCTGGCTTTCGGCGCGGACATGAAAAACACGTTTGCACTCGCACACCACGGACAGATCACGTTGCATCCCTACATCGGCGATCTTGAAAATCCCGAAGCGCAGCAGATTCTCGAGCGGGCGATTGGGCGGGAACTCGAATGCTTTAATGTGGATCCGACATTGATCATGCACGACCTGCATCCCGACTATTTTTCGACCCGCATGGCCGAAACGTTTGCTGCGCGTCGTGAAGTTCCTGCCATTGGAATCCAGCACCATCACGCGCACCTTGCCGGGGCGCTGCTTGAACACGGCCTGCACGGCCCCGCCATCGGTTTTGCATTCGACGGAACGGGCTACGGCACCGACGGTACCATCTGGGGCGGGGAAGCGATGCTGTTTTCCGCCCGGGAATTCAGCAGGGAACTTTATCTGCGGCCCTTCGCGCTGCCAGGCGGCGATGCGGCAGTGAAAAGTCCGCGGCGGGTTGCCGACGCGTTGCTTTATCAACTCGATCCGGCGAGGGTGGCCGGTTCGATCGCCGTGCAACTGATAGAGTCTGGGATCAACTGTCCGATGACATCGAGCGTGGGCCGCCTGTTCGATGCCGTTTCCTGCCTGCTCGGAATCTGTGAAAAACCGACCTTTGACGGCGAAGCCGCGATGCGGTTGGAGGCGGTCGCCGACCGGACTGAAACGGGCGATCTGCAATTCGGGATCAGGGAGAAGGAGATCGACTGGCGACCGCTGATTGCCGATCTTCTCGATGAGAAAGAAAAAGGAGTGGGTGCCGAAATCCTGTCGGCGCGTTTCCACAATACGCTGGCGGAAATGGTTTACCTCTGCGGCAGAAAACTGGCGGAAAAGCACGGGGATCTACCGTGGGTGTTCTCCGGCGGTGTATTCCAGAACCGGCTGCTGGTTGAGCGGATACAACGAGTCGTCGGCAGTGAGTTCCGGCTCTGTTTTTCAAGTTACCCGAACGATAGCGGCATTGCACTTGGACAGGCACTGATTGGAGTAAAAAATGGGCATTGAAATAGAACGGAAGTTTTTAGTTCAAAATGATTCTTGGAAACAGCAAGCGCCCGCAGGGTTGGTTTGCAGGCAGGGGTATCTGGTTTCTGATCATGATAAGACTGTCCGGATCCGCGTTATCGGCGACAAGGCCTTCCTGACCATCAAGGGGGCAACCTACGGATTGTCGCGGTCGGAGTTTGAATACGAAATCCCTGTGTTCGATGCCGAGGACATGCTGCAGCTCTGCGGCAATCCCGTTGAAAAAACGCGCTACCGGATCGAGCACGAGGGCATGACGTGGGAACTCGATGTTTTCAGTGGTGAAAACGAAGGGCTGGTCATGGCCGAGATCGAGCTGGAATCCGAAGACCAAAGGTTCGACTTGCCGGAATGGGTTGGCGATGAGGTAACCGGCGATATACGCTATTACAATGCCTTCCTGTCAAAACATCCGTTCAAGGCGTGGGGGTAGGCTTCCATTCGGCATCCGCTAGAAACTCGCCGACGATATCCTTGTAGGTACTTACGCGGTGGGCTTTCTTGACTTTTTTGAACAGCTTTTGGCCGTTGGACAGATAGGCCATCTGATAGGTCCAGAATTCCTTCATTTTCCCCAGCACTGGCTGATCGCCATGCATAACGCTTTCATACCGGGCAACGACGTCGTCATGGAACGCCTTGATGCGCGCAATCGCGTTTTCCACCTGCGGGTTTCCGCTCTTGATGATTTCGCAGAGAAAGGGATTGGAGAGCAGTCCGCGGCCGAGCATGAATCTTCCAGTCTCTGGGAACCGCTTTTCCAATGTCTGGAAAAACGCCAGATCGAAGATGTCGCCATTGTAGCAGACGGGATGATCGAGCTGGCTGCAGGCGGTTTCGAAGGCACCGAGGTCGACCGTGCCTTCATACATTTGAACGGCGGTGCGCGGATGAATGACTACCTCGCTGAGCGGGTAGCGGTTAAGCACCGGAATCATCGCCGTCAGCTCCTCGGAACTTTCCACGCCCAGGCGGACCTTGACGGATATGCGGCACGGGGATTCGGCGCACACCTTGCCGAGAATCCCGTCGACCATCTGCGGATGCGGCAGCAGTCCGGAACCGCGCTGTTTTCTGCGGATCTGTTTGTGCGGGCAGCCGAGGTTCCAGTTGACTTCGTTATAGCCCAGCTCATGCAGGGCGATGTTCATCTGGATAAAATCGTCGGCGTTGTTGCTCATCACCTGCGGGATAAGCGGCAGGCCGGAATTGCTTTCGGGCAGCACGTCTTTCAACAGTTTCGCATTGATCCGACCGGCGCTGACGGTCGAGATGAACGGGGCCATCTCGATGTCCAGACCTTGGAAATGTTTTGCGAAAGCGGTCCGGTAGTGAACGGTGGTTACCCCGCGCATCGGGGCGAAAATCAGTACTGGGGGCTGCCGGCTCACTTATGCCCTGGAAAGGAATTTGCGTTCGCGGGTGTCGATCTTGATCACTTCGCCGGGGGCAATGTATTCCGGAACCTGCACCACCAGGCCGGTGACCAGTGTCGCCGGTTTGGTGCGGGCGGTGACGGATGCGCCCTTGACGGACGGGGCGCACTCGACAATTTCCATTTCGATGGTGTCGGGCATGCGCAGGGTCAGCACCTTGCCGTCGGAAATCAGCGCGATGATTCCCTCCATGTCTTCGATAAGGAAGGGCAGGCATTCCTCGATGTCATCCTTGAAGAGTTCGAACTGCTCATAATTTTCGAGATCCATGAACGTGTAGCGAGCGCCGTCCAGATAGAGATACTGGACTTCCTTCGTATCGAAATAGGCTTCCTGCAGGGCATCGTCGCCGCGGAAGGTCTGGTCGACCTTTTGTTTGGTGGTGACGTTGCGGAAACGCACTTTGTAGATGGTTGTTCCGCCGCGCGCCGTAGGCGACTGTTGCGTGATGCTATCGATGCAGTGCGGGGTGCCGTCGATGTCGATAATGGAACTTTTCTTTAAATCACATGCCTTGATCATACGTCTTCTCCTGTTGCAAAACGCGGAATATCCCTGAATAGCGGAGATTAATCAAGCTCATTGAACCGCCGCACGCGGTTACTCCTTGTTGATCATAGCGGCGCAGAAGCCGGCGCCGAAGCCGTTGTCGATATTGACGACGGTAATGTTGGGGGCGCAGCTGTTAAGCATGGTAAAGAGCGGGGCAAGTCCGCCGAGATGCGAACCGTAGCCGACGGACGTGGGAACGGCAATGACAGGGCAGGGGGCCAGGCCGCCGACGACAGAGGGCAACGCGCCCTCCATTCCGGCCACGGCCACAATGCAGCGGGCCTGCTGGATCTGATCGTTGTGGGCCAGCAGGCGATGAACGCCCGCCACTCCCGCATCGTATAGCCGCGTAACCTTCGCACCAGAGATGCCCGCCGTGACGACAGCCTCTTCGGCAACGGGAATATCCGCCGTGCCGGCCGTGATAACCAGAACACTGCCTGTCTTTTCCCGTTCCTCTTTTTCCAGGGAAATCGTACGAGCGGTTTCGTTGTAAAGAAGCCGGTCGGCAATTTTGCGGAGCTTGGCAAAAAGATCCGGTTCGGCACGGGTCAGCAGGATGCTGTCGTTGTGTTTTTCCAATGCCTGGAAAATCTGAATCACCTGATCATGGGTCTTCCCCTGGCAGAAAACAACCTCGGGATATCCCGTACGGAGCGCACGGTGATGATCCACCTTGGCAAAACCCATATCCTCGAACGGAAAATGCTTCAGCGACGTGAGGGTTGCCTCGAGATCGGCCGAACCGTCCTTAAAAGCGGTTAGTAACTGAGTGAGTTTTTTAACTTCCATGTTGCAATACCTCGTTCATGGCGCCGCTGCGGAAGCCCTTCAGATCCACGGAGGTGTAGGCAAAGCCCAGTTCCCTGAATCGGGCGCTGATCTGGTCGGCCATTTCCAGCAGTTCCGGAATCCGGGATCTTTCAATTTCAATGCGGGCCAGATTGCCGTGGAAGCGGACCCGCACAACGGGAAAGCCCGCCTCGCGCAGGCAGTCTTCGGCGGCATCTATACGACGCAACCGCTCGGGGGTGATTTCGGTGCCGTATGGAAAGCGTGTCGCCAGACACGGCATCGACGGTTTTTTTGCCGTTTCCAATCCATACCGAGCTGAAAGCTCCCTGATTTCAGCCTTGTTCAGTCCGGCCGCCGCCAGCGGACTGCGGATATTGAGTTCTTGAATGGCGCGCATGCCGGGGCGGTAGTCGCTGGGATCATCCATGTTGGTTCCATCGATGACGTAATTCAGCTCTTCCTGTTTTGCATACTCAACCAGCTGGCTGAAGATAGTCTTCTTGCAGTGGTAGCAGCGGTCTTCCGGGTTCGAGGTGAAGTGCGGGACCAGCTGCATATCGATGTCAAACATGATATGGCGCGCACCGATCTGTTTGGCATATTTGGCGGAATCGTTGAGTTCAAGCTGCGGATGGAAGTCGGCGCGTCCAGTAACCGCCAGCACCTTGCTGCCAAGCACCTCGTGGGCCACGGCCAGCAGCAGCGTGCTGTCGACACCGCCGGAAAAGGCTACCAGCACCGATTCCATTTCCGCCAGACTCTCTTTCAGTCGGCCAAGTTTTTCATCAATTGAAATCATTTGTTCTCCCATGAATCCGAAAACCAATGCATACAAAAATTTCCAGACATTGGAAACCTTATTGCGGTTTTTTCCAATGTCTGGAAAACAACGTCCAAGGTTTGGAACCTATTTCTTCCAAGGCGGGACTTCAGGCAGTAGCTTCTCGAACTCGGCACTGAGTTTCCGTTGGTACTCGCCCGCGAATTCGCCGGAAAGGAATTTGCCGAAGGCCTCGTCGTGGAAGCGCTGCCAGCTCTCTTCTTCATGTCCCGGATTGATGGGATAGAAGCTGGCGCCGACGGCTTCGGCGGCTTTGCGGTCGCCGGAGGCGTCGCCGATCATCAGCACCTTTTCCGGCGCATAACGGTTTTTGGTTGCCATTTCGAGATGCTCGGATTTAGTTCCGAGTTCCTGGCCGGCAACGACGCTGATGTATTGGGCCATGCCGTGTTCCGTCCACTCCTTTACCAAGGCTTCTTCCGGGGTTTGGGAAACCACGATGGAATCGGAATTGCGCTGCACCTCCTCGAGGCTTTCACGCACCCATTTGAAGGCCGGGATGCTACCCATGTTGTCGTCGATATCCTTGTTGATGGCCAACGACCAGTCGACGAGCCGCTTGAGTTCCGGGTCGCCGGTGCGCCCGGCTTCCTCGATAAGGGTAGTGTTGCCGAGCGGGAGGCCGGAGTTGCAGTAGGCGCGCAGGGCGTCGGTTTCCGGCAGCTTCACGCCGGTTGCGACCACTTCCGGCCAGTCGTACAGCAGCTCGAAAACCTTGAGCAGTGCGGGGAACCGGTTTTGGCCGCGCCACTTGGAATAGAGGTTTACAAACTCGGCGGCCTGCCGCAGCTGCGGCTCGATGGCCTCCAATTCCCATGATTTGATGATCAGCGGATGAAAATGCAGTTTCTGCTTCACCTCCATCGTATCGAACACGCAACCGTCGGAATCAATGCCGACAAACGTTTCGTGCCGAGGGACAAAGTTAAGCAGGTCGTCTTTGGTGTAGGTATGCACTCGTTCTCCTTACGCGCTATAGGTTGATGCGGCCGTGTCGCCACCGCGCCCTGTCCAGTTGGTGTGGAAGAATTCGCCACGCGGCTTGTCGGTGCGTTCGTAGGTGTGCGCACCGAAATAGTCGCGTTGCGCCTGCAGCAGGTTGGCCGGGAGGCGCGCGCTTCGGTAACCATCGTAGTAGGCCAGCGCCGCGCCGATGGCGGGCATCGGAATGCCGAGCTCGACGGCCTTCACGACCACTCTGCGCCAGGCCGCCTGTGCATTTTCGACCGCGTCCTTGAAGAACGGATCAAGCAGCAGGTTTACGAGGTCGGGGTTGCTGTCGAACGCTTCCTTGATCTTGCCGAGGAAGACGGAACGGATGATGCATCCGCCGCGCCACATCAGCGCGATACCGCCGTTGTTGAGGTTCCAGCCATATTCCTTGGCGGCGGCGCGCATGAGCTGGTAACCCTGCGCGTAGGATACAATCTTGGAGGCATAGAGCGCCTGCTTGAGATCGTCGATCAGCGCGGCCTTGTCGCCATCGAAGGACGCATCCGGTCCGCTTAGAATTTTGGAGGCTTCCACGCGTTCGTCCTTGATGGCCGAAAGGCAGCGGGCAAACACGGCCTCGCCGATGAGCGTTAGCGGTTGGCCAACATCGAGAGCGGCGATGGCCGTCCATTTTCCGGTTCCTTTTTGCCCGGCGGTGTCCAGAATCTTGTCAACCACCGCTTCACCGTCTTCGGTCTTGTAGCCGAGGATGTCGCGGGTGATTTCGATGAGGTAGGAGTCGAGTTCGCCTTCGTTCCATTCCTTCAGCACATCGTGCATCTGCTCGTTGGAGAGGCCGAGGCCTTCCTTCATCATCTGGTAGGTTTCGCAGATCATTTGCATATCACCGTACTCAATGCCGTTGTGAACCATCTTCACGAAGTGGCCAGCACCGTTTTCGCCGACCCATTCGCAGCAGGGTTCGCCTTCCTCTGTCTGGGCTGAAATTTTCTGGAAAATCGGTTTCACCGCATCCCAGGCCGCAGGTGATCCGCCGGGCATGATCGACGGGCCGAGCAGCGCGCCTTCTTCGCCACCGGATACCCCGGTGCCGATGTAGAGCAATCCTTTGCTTTCCACATATTCCGTGCGGCGGATGGTGTCGGGGAAGTGCGAGTTTCCGCCGTCGATAATAATGTCGCCTGCGTCAAGGAGGGGGAGCACCTGTTCGATGAAGGCATCCACCGCGCCGCCAGCCTTGACCATCAACATGATTTTGCGCGGACTCGCCAGCGAGTCGACCAGTTCCTCTATCGAGCGGCAACCGATAATGTTTTTGCCAACCGCGCGCCCGTTGACGACAAAGTCATCGACCTTGCTGACGGTACGGTTGAAGCATGCTACGGTGAAGCCTTTGCTTTCCATGTTCAAAATAAGATTTTCGCCCATTACTGCGAGTCCCACAACTCCGATATCCGCTTTCTTCATAGTCGTTCTCCTTTGGTTTGAATCGTCGCGAAGTTTAGCCAATGCCATTTGCGCTGGCAAATGTTTTTTGCAGGAACCATCTATCTAAAACGTTTGAACCCATGATTTCAACTGTCTGGATCTTTTTATTCAATGCTTGGAAGTCCGTGTTCATTTTTTTCCAATGCCAGGAAAAACAGTTCCAGCCATTGGAACCGCGTACCGCTATTTTTTTTCTTTTTGTTATGGCAGGGGCGAAGAAAGGTGAGGTATATTCACGGCCATATTACTAAATCCGAATAAACGAATAGAGGGCAATTATGAGTAAAATCAGAGTAGACCATGTATTTACATCCGAATCTGTTTCAGAGGGCCATCCGGATAAAGTCTGTGACCAGATATCCGATGCGATTCTGGACGCATGCTTGGCGAAGGATTCGAAAAGCCGTGTGGCATGCGAAACACTTGTTACAACCAACCTGGTGGTCAATGCCGGGGAAATCACGTGCGGCGGATGGGATGATATCGGCCCGGAAGCGATTGTACGCAAGGTGGTGCGCGATATCGGTTACGACCGGGAAGAGCTGGAATTCTGCGCGGACACCTTTGAGTATATCTGCCGTCTGCACGGTCAGTCGCCCGACATTTCCCAAGGCGTAACCGAAGGTGAAGGCCTGTTTGCTGAACAAGGTGCCGGCGACCAGGGCATGATGTTTGGTTATGCCAGCAATGCCACGGAAGAACTGATGCCCGCCCCGATTGCGTTCAGCCATCGTCTGCTCGATGAACTGCAGAAAATCCGCAAAGCCGGTAAGATTCCCTATCTGCGGCCCGACTCTAAATCGCAGGTGTCGATTCGGCATATCGATGGGAAACCCAAATCCATTGAAACAGTTGTGATTTCGCATCAGACCGACGATGTGCCGCTCGAACAGATCCGCGAGGATCTGATCAAAGTCTGCAAAGAGGTGCTTGCCCCGACCGGTCTGCTGACGGAACGCACGGAATATTTCATTAATCCGACCGGTAAGTTTGTTATCGGTGGCCCGCACGGCGACGCCGGGGTTACCGGACGAAAGATTATTGTTGATACCTACGGCGGTGTCGGCAGTCATGGCGGCGGCGCATTTTCTGGTAAAGACCCGTCGAAGGTCGACCGTTCGGCGGCCTATTATTCCCGTTACGCGGCAAAGAATATTGTAGCGGCTGGCCTTGCCGACAAGTGCGAAATCCAGGTTGCCTACGCGATTGGCGTGCCGAAACCGCTCAGCATCAATGTTGATACCTACGGTACCGGAATCATGGATGACCACCTCATCGAAGAAGTTCTCAGGAGCGGCGACATTTTTGATTTCAGGCCCCGTGCACTGATTGCTGATCTTGGTTTGCTGACACCAAGCGGTTGGAGCTATCAGGAAACAGCCGCATATGGACACTTCGGGCGTCCCCAGTTCCCGTGGGAAAAAACGGATAAAGTGGACGCGCCCAGAGTAGCGGATGGAAAATAACAGCCGTCCAGTTTGGAAAAAGGCATGCGGAGGGGTTCTTCCGCATGTCTTTTTTTTTGCATTTAATCCGGTAGTCCAGTAGACACTTGGATAACTTGCGTTATGAATAATCAATGGAAGCGCGACGAAAGCTGTTTGGTTCGATGGGTGTAAAAAGAAAATCCGAAAATCTTGAGGAATATTTCCTAAGCCTCATTGACGGCAGTCAGCAAGGTAAGTGGCCGGCGTTCCTGCGCGGTGTACTGCGTTTTGTATCCTTCTTTTTCATGATCGTCGTCCAGATACGCATCTTGCTGTACCGGCACCGTATTATCCGTC
>JAIPIO010000050.1 GCA_021734595.1 Kiritimatiellales bacterium
CACACGACCATCACCGATGTCGCCTATCGCGATCAGCATGGCGAGATCAAGCCGAAATCCATCCTGTTTCGCAAGCATTTCTGGGGCAAGCGCTTCTCGACCGCGTTCTGGCTCATGGGCAGGCCACCGTTCCAGATGGGCGGCAACGAACCGGAGTCGTCGTTCCTGACGGTCTGGTTCGTCGAAGGCGTCAATGATGTCGATGCCGGATCGGATTTTTTGCGGCAGGGCGTGGATCTGAACACGTATGCGGCCTTCACCACGGTCTCGGGCGGGATGCGTTGGAGCAACACGTCGTTCGTCGCCAGCGGCACCCGGGAAAACCCGGTGGTCAACACACCCGGCATCAGGCTGGCGCTCGGCTACTGTTTGCTACTCGATATCCCACTCCGACCAAAAGGCTGGCACTATCGCGATCCGATACAAACCATTGTTGACCGCATCGACAAAGAGGTCGAATTCTTTCACGGCGCGGAATTGCTCTCCTACTGGCGTGCCGCCGAATGGGGTGTGAATGCCGAATCGGAAGATGTCACCGTCGGCGGCTACCGCCATCCCGATGGAACCAAGGCGGTAATGCTCGTTCTCAACAGCGGCGAAGGCCCCGTCGACGCCGCTATCGCCGTCAACGGCAAAAAATTGATCGGCACGGACAAGTGGAACTGCACAGACCTGGAGACGGGAAAAAACATCACTACGCACAACAACCAGGTAATGGTTCCCACCCCCGCTCACGAAGTGAGATTCATCCTTGTCAGCCAATAGAAAGATGGCATCTCTCCAATAATACACTATTTTAATGGTCGTAATGACCATAATGACCTTTTTATTAAAAATCGGGAGACGACAAACATGAACATGGTAAAAGTGTCGATTGCAGAAGCCAAAAGTCATTTTTCAGAACTTGTTTCGCGGGGCGCCTATGCCCAAGAACACATCGTTATCACCCGCCGCGGCAAACCCGTCGCCGCACTGATCGGAATGGACGAGCTGGCAATGCTGGAAAACCTTGAAAGAAGCCGCGGACTGACTGCAATGATCGACGACTGGGATGACGCGGCCCAGGTCGCTGAAACCGTGGAAGACATATATAAATGCCGGGTTGAACAAGGAGACGGACGAGATGTATCTCTTTGACACCGACATCATTGTTTCCTTGCTCAGATACGGAAGTGAATCCGAGGTGTTTGACAGAATTTCAAATATCCCGGCGCATGAGCAATACCTGTCCGCCATCTCGGTGTCGGAACTGGTCTATGGTGCCTGGCGTAGCCAGCGACCGCAGCATCACATGAACAAGATCAGGGAAAATATTCTGACCCAAATTCAAATCGCGCCATTTGATACGAAGGCCGCCTGGGTCGCGGGGAAATTACGGGCCGCACTGGCCAAAAACGGAACGCCGCTGGATTTTCCCGATCTGCAAATTGCCGCTATCGCGTTGAGTCAAAAATTCACATTGGTCACCGGCAACACAAGACACTTTGTCCGAATTCCGAATTTGAAGCTGGAAAATTGGCTTGACGAAAATCAATGAAAATCTACGTCATCGGTGACAGCATCTCGATCCAATACGGGCCGCACCTGGAAAAGTATCTCGACGGCTTTGCCGATTATTCGCGCAAGGAAGGCGTCGACGAGGCGTTGCTCGATCTGGACACCCCCCAGGGCGCGAACGGCGGGGATTCGCGCATGGTCCGGGCCTATCTCGCCCAGCGGTTGCGGAAAAACCCGATCCAGGCGGATGTCCTGCTGCTGAACTGCGGGCTGCACGATATCAAAACCAATCCGGAAACCGGCGCGAAACAGGTCGAATTGCCCCAGTACCAGGACAACCTGCGAGCAATCATCCGCCTCGTCGCCGGCATGAAGCCCGGCCTGGTCTGGATCCGCACCACCCCGTGCGATGAGAAAATCCACAACCGACGGCCGGACTTCCACCGGTTTGCGGCGGATGTGCGGGCGTACAATGAAGCGGCCGACAACATTATGGCCGAGGCGGGCATACCCATAATCGATCTTTACACGTTCACCGCCAATCTGGGCGATGATCTGTACTGCGATCACGTCCATTTCAAGGAACATATACGCGAGAAACAGGCCGCGTTTATCGCTGGCTGGATAGCAGGGATTACTGCGTGAAAGGCAGGGATAAAAATTAAAAACAACATACAATACGGCGAGAAAGATTTTCCCGTTGAGGAATATTGTATTGCCGAAGAAGAACTACCCTATGGCGACTTGAGTTATGCGGTCAACGGGGCCCTCATGCGGGTGCATCGGGAACTCGGACCTGGGTGGGATGAGTATGATTATCACGTCTGTATTATGGACGAATTAAGTCGTATGGGCATTTCAGCTGAGAGCACAACAAGAGGAGTGCTGCGGCATCGCGGAAAAGTAGTTGACAGATTCGAACTGGATGTAATTGTTGATTCAAAATTGATTCTGGAGCTTAAACACATTCCCTGTGAGTTTGTTCCCGCCAATTACGTCCAACTTATCAATTACTTGACATATTGGCGAAAATCAATAGGCATACTCTATAATTTCGGACAGGAGAAACTCCGTGTCCGCCGATTGCGTTTATTGGATAAAAGGCCGAGCATCAGTATTGCAAGGCATATTCGCGCCAAAACTTTGCCAATAGATAAACTTGCACAGGTCTTAGATGTGCTTGTTACATACAAATATCATACATTTTCACTACCCACCCTCAATAAACTTTTTCATATTGAAGCCAATCATCACGATTTGTCTTGCCAGCAACTCCAAGTGCAACCCACCTGCCTTGGTCGCAATCTGCCTCCACGCACGGTTGACGCATGGAAGCTAAACGAGGAATTCATTGTTCAACTGGCGGCAAACCGAGATGGTCCATCGCAGCAAAACAAAGCAATCCTCAGGTATCGCCTTAAACACTTAAACATAAAGACGGGAATCTTGATCAACTTCACCCCCTCTGAAATTTCTGTCTGCACGGTTTCACAATCCAAAACCACCCCTTGATGGGACCTCACGGAGCAACCCATGCAAAAACCACTCCTCAATGCATTTCGCGAAGCAATCCCTGCTTCCTCAACCAAAACCATCAATGCATTTCGCGAAGCAATCCCTGCTTCCTCAACCAAAACCATCCATGCATTTCGCGAAGTAATCCCTGCTAAATCCCCATGAAAAATCCCCCAAACATCCTAGTCTTCATGACCGACCAGCAGCATCACGCGACCATTCGGTCTGACAATCTCTGTCAAACCCCGAACATCGACCGGCTGACCCGGAATGGCGTCCATTTCCGCAATGCATTCTGCCCATCGCCCATCTGCACGCCGTCGCGCTCGAGTTTCCAGACCGGTCTTTTTCCGCACCAGCATCACCATACCCACAACATACATTTTGGGAAATATGCTCACATCATCGAAGAATTCCCGGCGAATACTCCCTTGCTCGGCGACGCGCTGTCCGCCAACGGCTATCGCACGGCTTATTTAGGGAAGTGGGACTCGGGACTGGAAAAGTCACCGCTGGACTACGGCTACGACATCTATGATGGCAACCCCGGCAAGCCTGCATCCCGGCAATCATTGGATTTGACCGAACACGTGCGCATCCCGGGCGAAGCCGACGAGAAGATGGGCATCATTTCGGCAGTGACCAACGAACCGCCGCAGGCCACCGCCCCGTTCCGTGTCGCGCAGCGAACCGTTGACACTATCCACAAATGGTCCTCCGGCCCGGAACCAGGAAAGCCGTTTTTCATTTTTGCCTCGACTGTCAATCCGCATGTGCCGTGGTTGTGCCCGGAAAAGTACACCCGACTCTACGATCCCGCCGACATCCCCGAGCGCGGCATCAAGGTTGACGACTGGGGCATCCACCGCACATGGATTGAACACGAAACCGGCGGCTACTGGGACTTCTGCGACTTTCCCCTGGAGCATGCCACGGAGGACGAGGTCGCGGCCTGGCCCCTGCCCTCCCCCGACGATTTCGACTACTCCAGAGTCCCGGAACTATGCAAAAAGCAGCGGGACTACGCCGTATTCACCGGCAGCGCCGGAACCCCCGACATCATCAACGGCAACGGCATGCTGCGCGGCATGGAAGAAACGCTCGTCGACCTGATCACCGACGATCCGGCCGGACTCCTGCTCGCCCGGCGACGCTGTAAAACCACCCTGGAGATTCTGCGCCGCACCCTGGAGGCGGCCAAAGGGGGGATTGATTTTCTCTGGCTTGGAGAAGATTTGGGTACCCAGCAGGCGCCGATCATCAGCCTCAAGCTTTATCGCCGACACCTAAAACCGCTGCATCAGACATTCGTTGACCTGGCCAAATCCTTCGACATCCCGGCAATGGTTCATACCTGCGGCTCCAGCAGTTGGGCGTATGAGGATTTCATTGCAATGGGCATCAAAGCGGTGGACACGCTGCAACCGGAGGCGAAGGACATGTCACCCGCCTATCTCAAGCGCACCTTCGGCGGACGTCTGGCCTTTCATGGTTGCATATCCACCGCCGGGCCAGTCGCCTACGGAACCGTCGAGGAAACCGTGCAGTATTGCCGGGACACACTCGACATCATGATGCCCGGCGGCGGCTCCTGCTTTGCGCCCACTCATCAATTGCAGGACAATTTCACCCCGATGGCGGTCGGCGGCCTGCCCGAGCCAATGACCAGCCACCTCATGCGCCATATCCCGACCCAGGAGATGATCGTCGAAGCCGGCCTGACCGGCGACCGCGACCTGGCCGTCGAAGCATCGGCGCCGGACCCCATGGTGCCGTCGCCGGACATTGCCCAAAAAATCGCCGCAGACGTGTTCAATGAATTCAAAGACTATCTGCCGCAGTACAATAAATAAAAAACGGTGTCAGATTTGTCCATGATTTAGAAAACCGTCTTTTGTTTGACTATTGGTCCTGCCGCAGTACCTTATTATCATAATATGGTTTTACGGGAGAACTAACCCATGGACGCTGCGGCACGGTCAGCCATTGAACGGGCACGAGTAAACCAGGAAAGATTGCTTGCGCATCAGCCGATGAAGATCCGGCAGTATATCAAACAGCTTGAGATTCAGGGACGCGCCGGGTTGTTGATTGGCTCCAGAGGAACCGGCAAGACGACGTGGTTGCTGCGACAAGCAGCACAGGAGCACTTCCTATATTTTTCAGCCGATCACCCGGCACTTTCAAACATACCGCTTTATGACTTGATCGAAACGGCTTTCATGGAAGGGTACGAGGGCGTCCTGGTGGACGAAATTCATTATGCGGTCGATTGGTCAAGACAGTTGAAAGCAGCTTACGATGCCTTTCCCGGGAAGCGCTTATTGGCCAGCGATTCAAGTACCATCGTTCTACGCAAGGGAATGGCCGATTTGTCCCGGCGCTTTCCGATTCGAACTATGCCGTTGCTGTCGTTTCGGGAGTTCCTAATGCTTCGACTTGATGTGGAAATTCCCGTCATTGATCCATTCAACCATGATCCCGCTGAAATGCGGCGAATAATCAAGGATGTAAATGTGCTCCGCTATTTCCGTGAGTATATGCAAGGTGGATTCCGCCCTTTCTTTTGGGAATCACCAGACCTTTATCTGGAAAAAGTGATGAACACGATCAGTAAAACTATAGAGGCCGACATCCCGTTTCTCGTCCCGCAGCTCACGGACAATCATTTACGGCTGATGAATGCGGTGGTCGGCTATTTGGCAACGGCCAAAGTGCCCCGGCTTGAGATCAATTCGTTATGCAACAAATGGGGAGTGGGCAAAGAAAAGCTGTATCAGCTCCTGGAGGCCATGCAGCGGTCCCACTTGCTGCGCATCATCCGCAAACAAAACGATTCCAAGATGCATTCGGCGGGGGCAAAAATACTTTTGTATGAACCTTCGGTATATGGTTTTTTCAGTCAGAATCGTGGAACGGCCAGAGAAGCGTATGTGGCCTCGGCCTTTGCGGAAGCAGGCACACCGGTATTCGCCGCGAGCCGGGAAGTTGACAGCGACTTTCTTGTGGGCCGTCGCACAATCGAAGTCGGTGGTGCCGGAAAATCACGAAAACAGGCCGACTTTGTCGTCCGGGACGACACCGACCTGCCGTCGCCGGGCGTTCTTCCTCTTTGGCTGCTCGGGCTACAGTATTGACATCCTAAAACAAAAAAACATCCCTGCATTTCACGAAGTAATCCCTGCTAAAAAGAACATCGCAATGACCAAATCCCCCAAAAAACGCTGCGCCGTCGTCGGTATCGGCAATCGTGCCCATTCCTGGATCGGCGGAATCGTCGAACAACACCCGGAATCCTCCGAACTGGTCGGACTCTGCGACCTCCAGCTCGAGCGCTGTCAAGACGTCAACGAGGCCTACGGCACACAGGCCGCCTGCTACACCGATTACGATCAGATGCTGGCGGAAGTCGAACCCGACCTGGTCATCGTGGTTACCCCGGAGCGTTACCATCGCGAGCACATCGTCAAGGCACTCGATGCCGGTTGCGATGTCGCCACGGAAAAACCCCTGTGCACCACCATCGAGGACGCACAGGCGATCATCGACGCGGAAAACCGCAACAACCGCAACATTTTCATGGCCTTCAACTACCGCCACATACCGCTGTGCTCGAAAATCCGGGAACTGACGCTGGACGGCAGCATCGGCACCCCGGTGTCCATGGATCTGACCTGGTACCTGGACTACCACGGCCACGGCGCCAGCTATTTCCGCCGCTGGCATCGCCTGATGAAAGAGTCCGGAGGACTGCTCATCACCAAAGCCTGCCATCATTTCGACCTGGCCAATTGGTGGATGAACGATACGCCCCGAACCGTGTTCGCCTTTGGCGAGCGCCATTTCTTCGGTCCGGGCCACAACCCGTACATCGGCGAACGCTGCTCGACCTGCCCGCACGCCGACAAGTGCGAGTGGTACACCGACGTCTGCGTCACCGACCGCACCGAGGAACTGAGTCGTGAACTGGGCTACCGGGTCAAGGGCGTGCGCGGTTACATCCGCGACTACTGCCCATTCCGTGACGATGTCGATATCTACGACACCATGTCGGTCAATGTCCGCTACAAGAACGGCGGACTTCTCACCTACAGCCTGAACGCATCGGTCCCCTTCGAAGGCTGGAACCTGGCTGTTAATGGCACGAAGGGACGGCTGGAAAGCAAGATTACCGATAATAAACCGAGCCCGGGATGGCAGGAACGACACCAGATCGTCGGCCCGGACGGAGAATTGCTCAAGGGTAAAGGCTACCGCATCACCGATTGGCCATCCGACTACC
Organism: Kiritimatiellales bacterium; assembly: GCA_021734595.1. Classification (GTDB taxonomy): domain Bacteria; phylum Verrucomicrobiota; class Kiritimatiellia; order Kiritimatiellales; family Pontiellaceae; genus JAIPIO01. Next base: position 7,295 of record JAIPIO010000050.1, read on the forward strand.
GTATTCATGTTATGCCGCATGACGCCGACGATTACGAAGTCAAACTGCCTAACATTGCGGAAGGCCACGGGGGCGGTGACTTCAAGATCTTCGATGCGGCGCTCGCCGACATCTATCCGGAGACCGACGACCTCGATATTTTCGCCAGTGCCATTCACGGCGCCTGGAGCACCGCCATCGGCGCCGCCGCGAATCACGCCATTGCCAGTGGGGACCCTGTAGAAATACCAGACTTCCAGTAGTCTGGAATACGCTTGGTAGAACCGCTTACACGATCTCCGTATTGAGTTCGGTCTGAAAAGTGTGGATTTGCGGAAAACCGCGAACTTTTTGGCGGAAACAACATGGGATGGCATGTCCGGTGTTTGTTCCGGTCACAGCAGCGACTGCGGGTCGATATCCACGTGAACGTCTACGTCTTGCGGCTTCTTCCCGGCAATGACCGCCTCGCGCAACGTTCTGGACAAGGCAAGAATACTGCCACCCCGCAACGTAAGCTGGTAGCGGAATTTGTTGCGGATCTTGGAAATCGGCGCGGGCATGGGGCCGGCCACCTCGACGGCGGGTTCAAGCCGGGGTCGCAACGCTTCGGCAAACTCTTCGGCGATACGCGCGGTTTTCATCTCACTGGATCCACGAAAATGGACGAGCACCATGTGAGTGACGGGAGGAAATGCAAGGGCCTTCCGAGCCTCGAGTTCTTCCTTGGCAAACGCCTGATAATTCGTTTCCAGAGCATACTGTAACGCGGGATGAAACGGAGTGTAGCTCTGGACAATGACACGACCGGGTCGCTCACCGCGGCCGGCGCGACCCGCCACCTGCGTAAGCAGCTGAAACGTACGCTCGGCCGCCCGAAAATCCGGCATGCGTAATCCCAAATCAGCAAAGATTACCCCCACCAGCGTGACGTTTGGAAAATGGAGCCCCTTTGCGATCATCTGCGTACCGATCAGGATGTCAATCCGTCCAGAGCGAAATGCGTTCAGTGTCTTCCGATAGGAGTCCTTGGCCGTCATGGTGTCGGAGTCCATACGCGCAATATTGGCTTTCCGGAAAAATTTATGCGCCAGCGCCTCCACCTTTTCGGTCCCAAGGCCGGCATATCGGATGTCTTTATCGCCGCACTGCGGGCAGACGTCCGGCGCCGGGCGCATGCTTCCGCATAGATGGCACAGCAACCGGTGTTCATGCCGATGGTAGGTATACGATACGCTGCACTCCTCGCATTCCGCGACATAGCCGCACTTCATGCACATCATCTGGGAAGCGTAACCGCGACGGTTCAGAAAGAGAATGGTCTGTTCACCACGGTCCAGCCGGTCGCGAATCATATCTTGCAGTCGACGCGAAAAGATTTGCGCTCCGCCGTGCAACGCCGCCTCGGCCCGCATATCGACCACTTCCATGAACGGCATGACCTGGTTGTCGACACGCCGGGGGAGTTCCGCGAGAACGTACTTGCCGCGTTCACAGTTGTAGTATGACTCCAGAGCCGGTGTGGCCGACCCCAGGACGACAGTGGCGTTCTCGAACTTGCCGCGGACAACGGCGACGTCGCGTGCATGGTAGCGCGGCGCCTCCTCCTGCTTATAGGTGTTCTCGTGTTCTTCATCCACCACAATTAATCCAAGACGTCGAAAAGGCGCGAACAACGCCGAACGTGCACCGACAGCGATCTTGGTTCGCCCTTCATGAATTTTCATCCATTCGTCGAACCGCTCCCCATCGCTCAAACCGCTGTGCAAAACACTGACGGTCTCTCCGAACCGACTCCGAAAGCGCTCCGTCGTCTGCGGAGTCAGCGAAATTTCCGGCACCAGCACGATTGCTTCATAACCGTCTTCCAGGCACTGGGCAATCGCCTGCAGATACACCTCCGTCTTGCCGCTTCCCGTCACGCCATGCAATAGAATGACATCTGACGCTCGCCGGCACATGCTTGAAACTATTTTGTCCAGCGCGTCCCGTTGCTCCGGAGCAAGCGTCAGTGCCGTCGTGGGCAACACAACATCGTCAGCAAAGGGGTCCCTTTCGACAACACATTGCTCGAGCACCACCAATCCCTTTTCCTGCAAGCGAGTCAGCGTGCTACGCGTGGTGTCCGCCTCCCGCAGAAGTTTGACCACCGGCGCGTGGTGAAGCCGCAGGAGAGTCTGCAGCAACAAGGCCTGTTTTGTGGCACGCTTTTCCAGCTCAGGGAGAATGGCATTCAAGTCGATATCCGGTGCAATGCGTGCGAATGACTGCCGCTTCTTACTGACTTTCCCACTGCGGACGACCGCTGGCAGCATTGCCCGCACCGACTGCTCCTTCGTACAGCAGTAATAGTCGGCTATCCATTGTGCCAATCGTATCAGGTTGTCCGGGATCTGCTCCTGTTCCCCTTCAAGTGAATGAATCTCCTTGAGTTCAGGATAGGGTGAATGGTTGACCAGCTTGACCACATACGCCACCCGGGTCCCCTTACCCTTACCGAACGGCACACGAACACGCGATCCCACGCGCACGCGTCCACGCAGATGCTCGGGAATCCGATAGTCGAATTCCCGGTCCAGCGAAAGGTTAACCACGATTCGTGCTATAGTCATAATCTGGCAACGTCATTGTGTCTCTAAAATCGCCGCCACCACTCCCTCGTGCGTAAGATCTTCACAGCATATCGTTATGTCCGCCCATTTCTGGTAGAGAGGTTGCCGCCGCTCAAACAGCGCTGCCAGACTGACGTCAGGCGGCTTCACGACTCCTCGCCCACTCAAGTTCCGCAGGCGTCCTCGCAAAATCTTCAGAGGCACGTCCAGGTGCACAATAACCCCGTGGCGTTTCAAGTGCGCCATTGCCGCGTCGCTGTACACAGCACTTCCCCCAGTCGCAACGACAGAGTCCTGACACTGCAACGTCAAGATATAGCACTCCTCCAACGCGCAGAAGGCCTCCAAACCATCCGCTTCGATGATCGTTTGAAGCGAACGGCCCTCTCGAGCCTGAATAATGAGGTCGGTATCGACAAACTCACGCCCAGTTGCTTTGGCCAGCAGCACGCCAATCGTGCTTTTGCCGCTGCCCGGCATGCCAATCAATACTATATTCTTCATCCCGTTATCTCGTCGCCCCTTCAACTGTACAGACCACCGAAAGGCCAGTCAGACCCTATGCGATACCTTTTTGCATAAGATCCAGTGAACACTCTAATGTACCACCCGCCCCCTGCGTCACAAGACCCCATGCCAAGAGTGCGCTCTCGTGTTTACTTTTACCGGTCTTCCTTGTATATTGTTATTTTTTAGGCGGGACAAGCACGGCGCGAACCCGTTGCACTGCCTGCCCTGACATTTGTGACGTTATACACCAGAACGGCTGAATATGCATATACTGTTCATCGGCGACATGGTCGGCAAAGGCTCTCGCAAGGCCGCACGCGAGATCGTGCCGCAACTCAGGCAGGAGTACGGCTGCAGCCTGGTCATCGCCAACGGGGAAAACATGGCCGGCGGGGGAGGAATGACAGCTAAGTGCCTGAGAGGCCTCGCCGAGGCTCGGATCGATGTCTTCACCGGCGGCGATCATATGTGGGATCAACGCTCACTTGTCGAGGAAATCGCTGATTTTCCGAATGTTTTACGTCCCGCCAATGTCTGCCCCCAGCAACCGGGGCGAGGAACGGGAGTGTTCGAAACGCTGGATCATGGAAACGTGGGCGTGATATGCCTTCAGGGGCGAACCTTCATGAACAGCTCCGCTGATTGCCCGTTTGCGGCAGCCGACCGCTGCGTGGAAGAACTGCAAGCTCAAACCAGCGTGATCATCGTCGACATGCATGCCGAAGCGACCAGTGAAAAAATTGCCATGGGGCGCTACTTGGATGGCCGGGTAACGGCCGTCCTGGGAACGCATACGCACGTAGCTACAGCCGACGAACAGATTCTGCCGGCCGGAACCGCCTACCAAACGGATGTTGGAATGGTCGGCGCACGCGAATCCGTACTTGGACGCGACATCGAACCGGTGCTCCAGAAATTTTCAACAGGGATGCCGGCCCGTTTCACCGTCGTGGAAAAAGGCATACGGCTGCATGCCACGCTCATCCATGTCGACCCGCAAACCGGTAAAGCACTGGATATTACACGCATCTGGCGCGATTTTGATTGAAAGGGGGCTCTATGCGTTGTCCGAAATGCGGCTGTCTCGACGACAAGGTGATCGATACGCGTGTATCCCGCGAAGGAGACGCTATACGCAGGCGCCGGGAATGCCTCGAATGCACCCATCGGTTTACGACATATGAAGCTTTGTTACGCACAGATCTGATTGTCGTCAAGCGAGACGGCACACGCGAGGATTTCAATCCCGAAAAACTGCGTGATGGAATCCGCCATGCCTGCTGGAAACGCCCCATCAGTCCGGAGCAAATCAACGACTGCGTCCGACGCGTAGCAAGCCAGCTCGAGGGGGTTCAGGAGCGGGAAATATCCAGTCAGGACTTGGGCCAGCTTGTGATGGAAGAACTGCGGCAGCTCGATCACGTCGCGTACGTGCGTTTTGCCTCAGTATACCGCCGCTTCGGCGACATCGACGAATTCCTGGAGGAAATTAAAGACCTTACGGATCACAAGCAGAACAATGATTAAACTGTTCTCCAAACGAATACTGGTCGACACGGCCAACGGGGAACATGCCGCGTTCGACATGGAAGAACTCGGGAAAGATCTCGCCGCAAGCTTCGTACGGGCAGGAGTACACGAAACAGGACTGGCCGAACATTTCCTCGGCACGATCGAAGATCAAATTCAAGAGATCCATGCCCTCAGCAACAGTCCTGTCGAAGCCCAAGACATTGAGATGCTGCTGTCACGGTTGCTGGCGGACGCGGGCTTCCCGGACGTGGCCGCCATGTTCTGCCAGCGACGCAATATCCATCCCCAGGGCGCCGCGCCATGCAAAACAAAAGAGTGGACGCACGAACGGGTTGCAGCCGTACTCGGACGCACTCTCGTTATCTCACCAACCGCATGCGAACAACTTACCGCTGAAGTCGTCAACCGGTTGCGCGCTCTCGATTTCCAGAAAGTAGCCGACGAGCTAATAACGTCAATCGGTCAACACATCCTCACCACCTCCGCACGCGACCACCGCCAACCCCCGGAAGACACAGAGGGGTGGTTAATGCCGCCAGGCTACTGGACTGGCCTCTTCAGCGCCGAAATTGCGGCGCTTATCCAAAGCGAAGTCCTCACCTTCCACCCTGTAAGCCAGCTGTTTCCCGTTGTACGTGCAACCCTCAATCTCGACAAGTTGGCGGACAGCTGCGGCCAGACGCCACTGACCGAGCTGGCTTTTTTCCCCAGGCTCAAGCAACAGGCGCACCATGCCGTTCAGGCAATTGTCCAGGCACAGGAGCACACCTCAGCCGCACACACCTCAGACGCACAACGTCCCGCGTACCTGCGCATTATGGGCCTGCAATCCTTGATACAAGATCACTTTGAGGAGCTTCGCCATGCGGTTGCCGGACGGTTGCAGGAAGAAGTGATCGACACCATCGCAAACGAAGCAGCCGCCACCGGCACCCCGAAAGTCATTCTCTCAGTTGTCGCCTGAAGTGACGTAAAAAGCGAAAAGGAAACAAACAATGAAGCGTCGAAACCACCCCAGTTCAGCAACATCGTGTCTCTCGTTTTTCCTGGTTATACTTCTCGTCAATCTCCCCGACGGCCTGGTCCATGCGGATGCGCCCCGGGTCTCACCTGTTCGTACCACGAATTTCGCGGATGTCGCAAAACAACTGAACACTGGCGGCGATTTCTATCTTTATATCGGCACCGAACGCTGGGCAAGCGGCCTGACGGACGGTTTGGAACGCTTGCGGACCACCATAAAGTCCATGCCGAAGAATGACCGCGATAACGCAAAGGCTTTGGCGTTCTGTGCACTGGCCGAACACTTTGTACAGACATCGGGCCTTATGAATTTTGGCGCGCTGGGCATGAGTTCGGTGGAACGTAAAGACGGCGTCTTTTATAACCGCGGCGCAGTTTACCATGCCCCGAACCAAGGAACCGGCATTATCTGGGATGCGTTCGGCGGCAGTCCCGTAACCCGAAACGCCCTCAACCTGATGCCCGCAAACACCGTGATGGCCACTTACGGACGTATCGACTTTTATCGACTCTTGACATGGTGGAAGGGCGCCCTGGAAAAATCCGGAGACCGCGAGCTTCAAAGCAATTTCCAGTCCGCCCTCGATGACTTGAAAAAGAAAGGCATTGACCTGGAAGCACTGCTTGCGTCGAGCGCGGGCGAAATCGGGGTGCTTTTCACGCTCAACCCGGACCAATCCTATCTCTTGAAACAGCCCGGCCAACCGGACATGCAAATCCCCGAGGTCGGTGCCGCAATCCTGCTGAAAGTCAAGGACAACACACTGTTCGCATACTTGGATTCGCTGCTGCAAAACAACCCCAATATCCTGCGCACCGACAAGGACGGCAAGCGCGCGCGCACCATGTCCCTACCATTGCCCATACCACTAAAACTCAGCCCCACCATCCTTCAGAGCAACGATCTATTCGTGTTTGCTTCCAACAGCGATCTGGCGAACGACATTTTGGCGGTGCGGAACGGTGAGAAACCCGGCCTGGCATCACGCGAGAACCTTCAGGAACTCAGTACAGACGTGCCCGCGGACGGTGTCAGCATGCATTATCTGAGCCCGCAACTGATGGAGCAAGCGCGGCGGCTGGCCAAAACCTACCTCGCCAAGGGAACTGTGCCGCGGGAAGTGCGAGCCCAGCTTTTGAACAGCGGATTGCTTGGCGACGACAAACCTGCCTTCTCGTACGGCGTAGTGGAAGACACCGAGACAGGTTTTGTCTTTGCGGGAAATGCCAGTGCGAGTGCGGGCAAGACCATGGCCATCCATTCGTCCGTTGTCCCTCTGGCCATTCTGGCCGGACTCCTCCTGCCGGCTGTAAGTCGCGCACGTCATAAAGCGCGAAGCGTTGCATGTGCTTCGAATCTCAAACAGCTCACTCTCGGCCTTATCATGTACGCAGACGACACGAACGGCCAATTCCCCGATTCCCTCGCCCAACTGGTGGAGAAAGGTTACATACAGAATGACGACATCTTTAAGTGCCCGCAAGCCGAGAATCCCGGTGCCGGCGCGGCCAATCCGGACTATCTTTATTTCGGAAAGGGATTGACACTACGAACCCTGGAGAAACCATCCCGCACCGTCATCCTGGCCGATAAACCAACCAACCACGGCGATACAGTTAATGTCGCCTTCGCCGACGGTCATGTTCAACGCGTTCAGGACATGACGCTTGACGAAGCGGCCGGCCGCAACAACTGGGTGATCCCCGGCAACCATTGAGGACACACCTTTCAACACTTATCGTAACGCCATTCGAGAATTCGCCGGTCCTATGCCGCGCTGCTTAAGAACTGAACGCGGTCCGCGCGCACAACCAGGCGCTGACGTTTTTGCCCCGTGTCGCGAGGACACGACACAAAGTAACCGGCCAGTTACGTGGGGCAGAGAGGTTTCCTTGCATGTTGAAGCGCTTCCTGCTATCTTTGTTGAGTCGATTGCCGGGAAAACCATGATTTGCCCATGCAGGTTCTCAGGAGAGACTGACCTATGATTAATGTTCAATGTCGCCTCAGAAATCCTTGCTTCGGCTGGATGGTCCTTTCAGCCCTGTTGCTCTCCGTGGTCCATGCGGTGGCAAACGATGCATCCGCGTATCTCCAGTATTTCGGCGAAAAGGACAGAGACGACGTGGCACTCTTTGGCGAAGAGCACCCGCGCCTCATGGAGGAATGGCTGGACCTGTACACACTTCAACTGAAACTCCGTGAACTGACAACGATTTTCGGGGTTGAAAAACGGCGCGAAGCGAAACGAGTGATTCCGGGACTGAAGCGAGAGATTGAACGCGCACGGCGTAACTATGAAAAGGAGTACGAGGATATTTTTGAGGAGTACGAAGACGAACGTATGGAACTGAAGGAGGATCAGTTCGGGCTGGAAGAGAAAATGGGGTGGGGAAACGACAATGCACGGGTCCGCGAAAAACTCAAAGCCCGTCTTCAGGAACTCCGAAAGAAAATCGTTTTCTATGAAGAAAAGCTGGAGGTTCTGCATACCATAGAAGCAAAGATCAATGATACTGAGGAAACGCCCGGTGCCAGTACAATGTATCGGATCGACGAACGCACGTTCGAGCGTTACCAAGACAGGTTTCCAGACGTTCTTGAGGCATGCAATACCGTCAAAGACTACTACGCCGATATTGATCGCCTTAAATCGCTGATCGAAGAAAAAGGCGAGACATACCGGCGAACTCGGCAACTTGACATCCTGAAGCAGGGACTCCAACAGGCCGAAAAGGATATGAAAGAAGCCATCCAGGACGCGAAAGACGATTTTGCGCGGGACGTTGAGGACGCAAAAGAGGATATCGAAGATCTGAACGAGGACATCGCTTCCCGGGAAGAACGGGGCAGGTCAGCAACCGAGGAAAGGCTGGAGCGAGATCAAATCGCCGAACGGCTGGAATCCATAAAGGAAATGTTCAAGTTCCTCGATGACATGGCCGCCGGCGCCAAGCCGAAGAAGCCTAAGTGATCACCTTTATGTCTCCACGTTCCACCGTCATCCTTCACATTTTCCATGCCCAACAGAAAACTGTTTATCGTAGCATAACACGTCGATGAACTGCAACTTAGAAGCGGTCAGGCATAGCACCTTTCAGATAGCCCAGGCGCATATCCCTCGATTTTATGGCGATCAACTCCAAAACGTATGATTTACTCATCCTCGGAGCGGGATCCGGGGGGATAGGCGCGGCTATCGCCGCCGCCCGCCGCGGCGTCAAAACGCTGTTGGTCGAACAATGCAATCTGCTCGGCGGGACCTCCACGGCCGGCGGCGTTAACTCCTGGGAAATGAGTGTCGGTGGCACCGGTATTCCGTTTGACCTGTACACACACATGAAACGGATTCCGCGTGCGGTGGGCATTTCCTCCATGGGCCGACATTTTTGTCTCCAGGACGAACGCTATTGGCCGCATATTCTGGACAAGGTAAACTTCCCGGGTGGCGAAGGCGTAATCGATCCCGAGAGAACCTATTTAGATACCCTTCGACGACACCCCCCGGCGGAGTACCGTGACAACAAGTGGGGATG
>JAIPIO010000051.1 GCA_021734595.1 Kiritimatiellales bacterium
ACTACTTCCAGTGGGTGGACACCATCCTTGGCGTCGAGAACACGGCCTGCTGCGCCGCCTTTTCGTATGCCGGGAAACTGACCGAAGCCGTACTGCTCGGAGCCGTTGCCAACCGGTTCCCCGGCAAAAAGCTAGAATGGAACTCCAAGGCCATGAAGTTCACCAACATGCCGCAAGCCAACAAGCTTGTAGCTAGGAAATACCGCAGCTTCTAGGCACGGTTTCCAATGGTTGGAACTTCCGAGGGGCAGGCATTCACGCCTGCCCTTTTCTTTTCCAAGGGCTGGAAGAAAGTTTCCAATGGCTGGAAGTGCTACTCGTGGCGGAGGGCTTCGATGGGATCCATCATGGCGGCGCGGCGGGCGGGATAGATGCCAAAAACCACGCTGACGGAAACCGAAACGGTGAAGGCCACCACAAAGGCGGGGACCGTGAGTGCGGTGCGCACGTTGGCGAAATAGCTGATCGCCAGCGGTATGACCGCCCCTAAAACCAAACCGATGACACCACCGGAAATCGAAAGGATCAGCGTCTCCATCAGGAACTGCAGGACGATGTCGCGGCGGCGCGCGCCGAGGGCGCGGCGGATGCCGATTTCGCGGGTGCGCTCGCTGACGGTGGCGAGCATGATGTTCATGATGCCGATGCCGCCGACGATGAGCGAAATGGCGGCAATGGAACCGAGCACGATATTGAACAGGCGGCGGGTTTCGCGCGCCTGCCGGATGAGCTCGAGCGGCACGATGATACTGTAGTCTTCCTTGGAATGGTTTTTCTGGAGGATGCGGCGCACGGCATCGACGGCACGGACCACGTGTTCCTGCTTGTCAACGGTGAGGATTAATTCATGGAGCTCAATCTGCTCCAGCACGCTGCCGCCTTCGTTCCATTGGATGAAGAGGTCGCCGCGCTTCTGGAGATAGGTGCGCAGGGGGATATAGACGTTCTGGTTCTCGCCATCAAGCCACAGCTCGCCGGCGGAAGGCAGCTCGCCTTGGGCGATGTCGCCAACGATGCCGACGACGGTGTAGGCATCTTTGTCAATGATCAGACTCTGGCCGATGGGATCGAATCCAGAAAAAAGGATACGTGCCAGACGCGAACCGATCACGCAAACCGGTGAACCGAAATTCATGTCCGTATTGGTCAAAAACCGGCCGCGCATCAGGCGGTAGCGCTGCACCCGCAGGTACCAGGGCGTGGTGGCTATCACGTCGGTCTGCAACCGACGTTCCTTGAACCGCGTGTCAAAATGCAACACCTTCATCGGTGTGCTGGCCGCCAGATTGGGCACAAACCGCGACATCTGCTCGGCGTCCTCATACTTTAATCCGTACGATGCAATCGCCCTGAAATTGCTGCCACCCCCGCTTCCTTCCTGCGGAATCTTGACGCTTTTTATGAGAATATTCTGGCTGCCCATGCGCTGGATCTTCTCCTGGATCTCGCGATTGGCCCCCTCGCCCACACTCAGCATGGCCACCACGGAACAAACCCCGAAGATGATGCCGAGCATGGTCAGACCCGCGCGCAGCTTGTACTGGCTCAGGTTCTTGACGGCCAGCTTGACCATCCGCTCTGGACGCATGCTTTTCACTGTTTGGGAGCGCCTTTCCATTCGTTGGAAACAATCTCGCCGTCAAACACGCGCACCACGCGCTGGGCGCGGTGGGCCACTTCGTCGTCGTGGGTAACCATGACGATGGTTTTGCCCTCGGCGTTCAGATCGTCAATCAGTTCCAGAATCTCGTGTCCGGTTTTGGAGTCGAGGTTGCCGGTGGGTTCGTCGGCGAGCATCAGGATGGGATCGGTGACCAGCGAACGGGCGATGGCGACGCGCTGCTGCTGACCGCCGGACAGCTCCATCGGCTTATGCTTGAGCCGCTCGGACAATCCCATCCGCTCGGCCAGTTCTATCGCGCGTTCTCGTGCTTCGCGCTCTGGAATGCCTTGGTAGAACAACGGAACCTCGATGTTTTCAAGAATATTCAGCTGCGGGATCAGATTGTAGGACTGGAAGATGAAGCCGATGCGGCGCGAGCGGATTTCCGACAATTCGTCGTCGGAAAGTTTTGAAATGTTATCCCCACCGAGCAGGTAGTCCCCTTCGGACAAATGGTCCAGACATCCCAACAGGTTGAGCAACGTGGATTTCCCGCAACCGGACGCACCCATGATCACCGCATATTCGCCCGGATCGATGCGAAGGTCGACGCCCCGCAGGGCCCGCACCCGTAACGGGCCGTTCTCATATTCCTTTACGGCGTTCTTCAGTTCGACAATTGGAACCATTGTTCCCTTTCAATCCGCGAAACCAGCGGTTCTATCTGTTTTGCTTCCGGCCTTTATTCCCACCCTTATTAGACCGCTCACCGCCGCCTTGCTTCCCCTTCCCCGACTTGCGGGATGGCTCCTTCGGCGGAGCGGGGCGCGGCTCGCCCATTATAACCGCTTCAACTCCGCCACCTTCACTCTCGCCGCCACCTTCGCCACTTTCGCCACCCTTCGACAGCGGGCTCTCCTTAAACTTGGAATCGGCCTCGAGTTCAACCTCGGCGTATAGCAGTAACTCTTCGTCGACTTCGAGACCTTCGATGATCTCGATGCTGGCCGTGTTGTATTTGCCGGCCTTTACTTCGCGCAGCTTTTTGCGTCCGCGCCGAACCACATAGACATAGCGCTTGTCGCCGTTGGAAACCACCGATTGGATCGGGATGTAGAGCACATCATTCAATCGGTCGGTAATGATTTCGATCGTGGCGGACATGCCCGGCTTAAGCGGGGCTTCGGTTCCGGTGAGTACTTCAACCATAATGGTGTAGGTTTTGACACCGGAACTGAAGAAGCTCTGCGAATCCGGCACGGCACTGACCGTCTTCACCCGGCCACGCAGCAGCGCGCCCGGGAGGGCATCAAGCGAAGCAACCGCTTCCTGCCCAATCGACACCTTGTCGATCATCGCTTCCGGAATACCAACCCTGATATCCCATGCGCTGAGATCCGGAAACGATAAAATCTGCTGGCGGTAGTTTACCGAAGCGCCTTTTTCAATCGCCTCGTTCGAGCCACGGTAGGAACTCCGGCCGCCCTTCGGATAAAACACCTGCCCCTCGAAGTCGGCATAGACCTTGGTGTGTTCCAGCTGGCTTTCGCGCGTCAGAAACTGGTTGCGCTCGATCTCGAGCCGCGTCTTTTTCGATTCAATCGCCGCTTCCTTGCTTTCCACATCTGCGGTAATGGTCTTCGTGAGCCGCGTCAATGCCGACTCGGCAGTGGCCAGGTCGTTTTTCAGTTCCTTCAGCGTTTTCACATAGGTGTAGTTTTGCAGAATTTCCAGATCCTTGGTCTTGTTCCGCACCTCGATCTCTTTGCGCTGAACAAGCAGCTTGTCGGAATCCAGATCCTGCTTGTTGGAGTAGCCCTTCTCGTAAAGCTCCTGCGTGCCTTCCAGTTCACTGCGGGCCTTCTTCAGCTCCTCCTCGGCCAGCATGATCTCCGACTCGGCCTTGATCACCATCTGCGTGTACGCCGCCTCGGTGTATTTCTGAAGGTCCAACATGGCGATTTCGACTTTCAGCCTGGCGGTTTCCACATCGGTGGCACTCTTGAGCTTTGCGATTGCGAGAGTCTCCTGCGCGAGCTTCAAACTCGCCTCCGCCTCGGCCACATCGGACTTCTGGTCCAAATACCGCTCCAGCAGTTCGCTTGATTCCAGTTCCACCAGCAGTTGCCCGTTGGTTACGAAGGCTCCGTCATCGATAATTTCGATTATCTTTGCATCGCGGTACGCCTCGTTCAGGATATCGCGGCTGCTTTTCGCCCGAAGCTCTCCCGACTGGAGAATACTCACCACCAGATCGCCGCGCTGCACGCGGCACAAGTGCACATCGTCCATATCGATCTTGTCATCCCCCTTCGACCACGGGCGGAGCATGGTCAGAATCAAGAAAGCCAGAACAGCGGCAATGATGCCGTATCTTGCGCGGGGGCGTGCCCATAATGTTTTTATCTGCTGCAAATTCACTTGATTACTCACCTTCCTTCGGTTCTTCGTACCACATTCCCTTGGGATCAATATCAAAACGCTCGATGGCATTCCAGAACCGCAAGCGGCGGATCGTGTAGTCCACCAGTGCCGCCGTTGCCTGGTTGCGCGAAGCCAGCAGGTCGTCCTGGGATTCCAGCACGTCGCGTGTCACGGCCCGGCCCAGCTTTAGCAGCATGGTCGTGCTCTCCACGCGACGTTCCGCCAGTTCCACGCTGAGCAGGCGGTTTTTATAAACCGAGCGCGTGCGCTCCAGCTGCCGCCACAGATCGCGTACCGACAGTTCGACCTCCGACTCATCCTCTACCATGCCCCGTTTTTCGCGCGCCAAAGTGATCTGCGCAACCCGGTAGTTGTTTCTTCTTTCGGTCCAGTCCAATGGCAGGTCGAGTGTCGCGCCGAAGGTCTGGTCGATATCCACATCGCTGGGAGGCGCACCCGCACTGTCGAACTGCTGCGAAACATCGTAAGACACATCCAGATTTGGCAGAAAGTTGCGGCGTACAATTTCAAGCTTACGGCTCTTGTCCTCCACCTGTTCGCGCCGGGTAATCAGATCCAGCCGGTTTGATATTGCGTACTCAATGGCATCGGTCAATTCGATATCCAGCTGAACCAGACCCTTTTTTTCCAGGGAGAGCAATTCGTTGGAATCGGGTTCCACATTCAAGTCAACCGGCAGCGCCAGTTCAAAGCGGAAATCATCCAGCGCCTTCTGGTAGGCGGCTTCGGCCACCGTCCAGCTATCCGCCGCGTTCAGCTCGCGCTGGCGGGCCTGCGCCGCTTCAAACTCCGCAATGCGTCCCGCCTTGGCATAGGCCTCGGTCTGTCTGCGGTTTTCGACGGCGCTTTCATAGTTTTTGCGTTCGTTTTCAAGCTTGTCGCGGCTGCTCAGCACTCCGTAATACTGCGACGCAATCGAAATGACAAAGCTTTGCTGGTAGCGCTTGAAATCCCGCACCGCATAGACCATGTCCCGCTCCGCCTGCCGGAGGGGCTCGCGCGTGACCAGCGGACCAAACCCGTTCAGCAACGGCTGGACGACACTAAACGACAGCGCATTGTTCCCCGTACTGAAGTCCGGGTTGGAATAATAATTCAACACGTTCTGACTGAACCCCAGGGTGATCCGGGCACCGGTCGCCAGGATTTTTCTTGCCCCCGCATCCAAACCCGCATCCAGACCCGTGTCGCCAAAACTCTCCGTGTGCCCGTCCTTATAGGTGGTGATCGACGTGCCTGCATCGGCGGAAGCCGAATAGTTCAAACCAAAATATTTGTGCGTATCCGTTAGGTCCAGCGCCTGGATAAACAAACTCTCCTTCTCGCGCTGATAGGAACGGCTGTTGGCGATGGCAATGGCCAGTGTATCCGCCAGCGACAGGATTTCGGCTTGTTCCGTATGGTTGGTGCCGCCCAACAAACTTCCGATCTGCTCCGACTCCTCGTCATCGATCGAAAACGGCATGGTCTTGCCCAAGGCGGCCCGCTGGGTGTCCCCAATAATCCGGTAGGCGGCCCGGTTGGCCCGCTTCTCCGCAAAATTCCCAATGCGCGTACAGGAAGCCGTACCTATGGCGATCATAAGTACAGCGGCGAACAATAACGGTCTCGTAATAAATTTTTTCATCATGTAAAGCGGGACATAATATATAAAATAGGGAGGGACATCAACGCTTTTGCGCGCACAAAGAGTATAAATCAGTAGGTTCACATTTATACCGATCTGTGGTATACCGTTTCCACCTGCTGGGAAAAGCTGCCCAACAGATGAAAGCCGGTGGATGCTATGAAACAGGTGCTGGTGTTGATTAATGCAAAGTCTGGCATGGGTGGACCTTACCGCTATATCACCGCCATTGAAAAGGTGTGGGACACTCCCGCGCATGATGTTTCCTTCCAATTCAGCCAGTCCGAAGGCGATGGTGCCGGAAAGGTCAGGCGTGCGCTTGAACGCGGTATTGGCACGATCCTGGTTGTCGGCGGCGACGGCATGGTCAACACCATCGGACGCGAGCTGATCGGCACCGATGCCGTCCTCGGCGTCATTCCCGCCGGCAGCGGCAACGGCTTTGCGCGGCATTTCGGAATTCCGCTCAACCCCGCCGCCGCGGCAAAGGCGCTGCTAAAGGGGATTGTTAAACCCATTGATGCCGGTTATGCCAACGGGCGCCCCTTCTTTATCACCTGCTCCATGGCGTGGGATGCGGCGCTGGTTGAAACCTTCGAGAAATATCCGTTCCGCGGAGTGGTTCCCTATGTGCTGGCCGGCGCGCAGACACTGCTTGAATACCGCCCGCAGCTCTTTGAAGTGAACGCGGACGGCCAGAAGCTGGAATTCAAGGAGCCGATGGTTTTTACGATCGCCAACCTTTCACAGTTCGGTAGCGATGTGCACATCGCGCCCGACGCCCGGGCCGACAGCGGCGATTTGGAGCTGGTCACCGTCACTCGGCGCAACCTGCCGTTTGTCATGAGCCAGATCCACCGCTTCATCGAGAACACCTTCCACAAGATGCCGCAGGTCACCACGCTGCACTTCAAGGAAATGACCGTTACGCGCCGATCCCCCGGCCCGATCCAACTTGACGGCGAAGTGCTCGACGCCGAAGCCGACGTAATCTTCAAGGTAACGCCCGCCGCGCTCAACGTGCTGGTCCCTGCCTGAACGCCCGGAAGTTGAAAAAATTCAAAGTTGAAGAGTTCAAGACTCGCCGCTCAATGCCGTTTCCAATGGCTGTAAAAAGTTTCCAACCATTGGAAAACGCGGTTTGGGTTTTTCCAGGCATTGGAAATTCCTTCGGTTCCGGGACACAACCCTCACAGGGTTGATGTGGCTTGCCTGCATTCGTTTCCCAAGGTTGCAAAACCCTGGGCTGTTGCCTGTTCCCTGTTGGGGAACAATTAGAAAGAAAGCACGCTGACACCGACGACCTCAAAGAGGTTTTGTCAATAGCCCAAGGTTTCTGAACCTTGGGTTTACGCAGCAAAAGACGAATCAACCCCAACGGGGTTGTGTCAATGTGGCTTCCAACCATTGGAAGGCAGACGTGTCTACCGCGCCTTGTAATATTTCATGGCTTCGGGAATGGATGCCTGCAGCTTTGTGATGCGGGTCTGGTCGGACGGATGCGTACTCATGAATTCCAGCGGCGCACCGTCCTTGCCCGCAGCCATGCGCTGCCAGAAGGCGACGGCGGCGTTGGGATCGTAGCCGGCCATGGACATGAAGATCAGCCCAAGCCGGTCGGCCTCCGATTCATGCTTGCGCGAATACGGCAGGATGACGCCGTACTGGCTCCCGTAGCCATAGACCTGCATGATCACACTCTGGTATTGGGCGTAATATTGGCTGGAAGCCCAGTTGACGGCCGCGCCGAGCCCCTGCTGGATCATCTGGTGGCTGACGCGCTCGCTGCCGTGCTTGGCGACGGCGTGGGCGACTTCGTGCCCCATCACGACGGCAATGCCGGCTTCGTCCTGCGTGAAGGGCAGGATGCCGGTGTAGAACGCCACCTTGCCGCCGGGCATGCACCATGCGTTGGGAGTCTCATCCTCGATCAGGTTGAACTCCCACTTGAAATTTGCAATATCCTTCTCCATGCCGTTTTCGCGCATGAACTGTTCGACGGCGTTGGCAATCCGCCCCCCTACGCTGCGCACCAGGGCGGTCTGTTTCTGATCGGTGGAGAGCTTGCTCTCCTTGAGCACCTGCCCATAGCTCGTGGCGCTCTGGGCGGCCATCTGACTTTCAGGCATCAGCGTGGCCTGCCGCCTTCCAACGATTGGAACCGTGGAACAACCGTTCAAAACAACAGCACACAGAAGTGGAAGTAATCCGGACAATGCTCTTTTCATAATCAGCCCCTTTTTAAAGTGAGCTTGGATTTAAACCGATTCGGAACTATAAATCCATTCTCAAATTGCATGTTGTTGACCAGGAGGATTCATTATGAACCGGAACCGATTTTTAAGCAGCACGATGATCGGCGGGTTGGCGCTGGCAAGCGGCTTCGCCAAATCCCCAACACCTGGGCTGGAGCCAAGCCTAAGGAAACTCAGCAAG
Organism: Kiritimatiellales bacterium; assembly: GCA_021734595.1. GTDB lineage: Bacteria > Verrucomicrobiota > Kiritimatiellia > Kiritimatiellales > Pontiellaceae > JAIPIO01. The sequence goes on from JAIPIO010000051.1 coordinate 8,112, forward strand.
CTCGCTCTGGGTGTCAGCATGAAGTCCCCTATCGACAAGGTGTATACCCCCGCCGAACAGGAACTGATCCGCAGGCACTTTGATATCATCACGCCGGAAAACGCCATGAAGTGGGATGTTGTGCGCCGAAAGGAAGACCAGCCCTACCGGCTGGAGAGGGCTGACGAGTTGCTTCAGTTTGCCGAAGCTGCCAACCAGCGGTTCCTCGGCCACACCCTGCTGTTCAACCGCGATAATGAATATCCGGACTGGATCTTCGGAGACGACGAGGATCCAGCTTCACGCGCGATGGTTGAAAGACGCCTGCGGGAGCACATCTTCTGGATGATGCAAGGATACAGCGACCGGATATATGCCTGGGATGTAGTCAATGAAGCGGTTGAGGAAAAGGTACCGTACTACCGCGAGACGAACTGGTACCGCATGTTCGGGCCGGACTTTGTTCCCCTCGCCTTCCATCTGGCGCGCGAAGCCGATCCCAAGGCGTTGCTGATCTACAACGACTACCGGGTTGAAATCCCGCGCAAGCGCGAGCGCGTACTGCTGCTGCTGGAGGAACTGAAGAAACAGGGCGCGATGCCCGATGTGGTCGGCATTCAGGGCCACTGGGAACTGGGTAGCACCCCGTTCGAAAATCTTGAGGAAACCATCATTGAACTGAATCAGGTCGGCGTAAGCGTATCGGTCACCGAGCTGGATATCGATGTGATATCGCGGCAGAAATACTGGAACCAGAAAACCCGCCCGGAAGCCATCAAGCAGGATCCCTATCGCGATGGCTGCCCGGCAGATATCCTGAAGCAGCAGGCCGAGGAGTATGGACAGCTCTTCGAAATCTTCATGCGCCACCCAGAAAAAATGGAACGCATCACCTTCTGGGGATTGACCGACCGCCACAGCTGGCTGAACAAGTGGCCGTGGGAGCGCGTCAACCACGGGCTGCTGTTCGACCGCAACGCGCAACCCAAACCGGCATTCCACGCCGTGGCCGAGGCCATCAGGAACGGATAGGCTCCGGGTTCACTAACCTGAATCGTTAGCGACTTTTCGGCGGGTTCCTCCTTCGAAGGCCACGGCGGACAAGGAGAGCACCTGGCCTACAGCGACCTCAGAATTGTAGGCCCGATGCCCTCATCGGGCGTTTCATCCGCATGGTGAATTCGGTAATTGTAGGGCTGGAATGGTCGCAGACCTTCCAGCCGCAGTCGGTCGGCTCAGGATTGCCGCTTTCTTCACGGTTCGACTTTCAGGGATGCGGCGTGAAGGTCTGCGACCGTTCGCGCCCTACAATCTAAAGCGACTTAACTTAGTGCCACGCGCCTTCGACCCCGTTTTTAAAAAGTATTTCAGTAAATCGGCTCCTGAATGCCCCTTCTTTCACAGACATTTTACTTTTCGTTTTCTCTTTGTCCATATATTCTGCCTATCACGTACAAAGGGTTGTGCTAGACATAGAAATAGGCAGAAGCGGCTTTCCTGCCCAATCAACTGTTCGCTAGAGAAAAAGATGAACTACTCAAAAGATCAACTCGACACCGCAATCGATCATACGGGACTGCAGGAGCGTCATCGCAGTTCGCTACGCGGCCTTGTGGCCATACGCAGACAACCCCTGTTTTTAGGCTACATCGTCCAGATTTTAGGCGTCCTTCTGCTTGTACTCTCAGGTTACTTCATGTACCTGATGATTCGTGTGGTGTCATTTCATTCGGACCTTCCACCCTCAGAGTTGTCGAAGTCCTTGGAGCCCTTTGGAAAAGTCGCCGTGATGTGTTTTCTTCTCTCCCTGTTCCTGCTGAACGGTGCCGGGCAATACCTGGAACGGGCACGACAGAGTCGAGCACTGTGTGAACTGTTGATGAAAGAGAACGCAGCGAACCACATATCGGACGGTATTCGTCAAACCGCGGACGGGTCGCCGAAACCGTCAATGTGAACGTTCGCCATCAAACACTACAAAACAAATCTTGACCCATGACGGCATGCGTTATACCCTTATTCCGCGATGATCGAAAACTTCAGATGCAAAGAAACAGAAAAGGTATTCGCACGTCAGTTTTCTAAAAAACTACCGACGAATATACAGCAGGTTGCCTTTCGGAAGCTCCGGATGCTGAATCGAAGCTCAACAATTGATGATCTCCGGGTTCCACCTGCGAACAGGCTTGAAGCATTATCTGGCAAAAGAAAAGGACAACACAGTATTCGGATCAACCAGCAGTGGCGAATCTGTTTCAAATGGGAAAACGGTAATGCATATAACGTTGAAATTGTTGATTACCATTGAGGTGAAAAAATGAAGAAAATAGCTCCAGTACATCCGGGAGAAATCCTGAACGAGGAATTCCTGAAACCAATGGATATCAGCCAGAACAAACTGGGTCGCGACCTTGGGGTCTCCCCTCGGCGAATCAATGAAATTGTCCACGGAAAAAGAAGTGTAACGGCAGATACCGCATTGCGCTTATCCACCTATTTCGGAAATTCTGCATCGTTCTGGCTTGGGCTCCAGATGGATTATGACCTTGATATCGCAGAAGACACCCTTTCCCCAAGAATCCATAGAGAAGTCCACCAGTTTGTGGTTGCATAAAATCCCGGCGAACCAGCGAATTCAGCTTATCGGTCGCTCCGCTCCCAAACGTTGCTTCGAGACGTTCGCCACATAAAAATGAATAAGAAAATACCCAAAGCCGAATTAGAGGAAGCACTCAATAGCCTTGAGATTTCAGAGGAATCTAAAAAGGCATTTGCATCCTCACTTAAATCAAGAAATGAATCATTATTGCTTAGTCGAATAGCACAAATTCTAGGTTCTCTCATGATTTTGAGCTACTTCACATCCGCATCCCACTATCAGGAATTAAAAGAACAAGAAACGCATGTATTTATTATACTTATCCCACTTTACGTAGGCATATTTTTCCTAATGCATGGAACATCTAGAATTCAATCCATCAAGCTACAAAGAGCAACTGTAGAATTAATAATGAAAAACAAAAAACAAGCGAACCATCATTAAGCGGTTAGCGCCTATCGTGAAAACACCCGTCGAGTATGCGATGTTTATGCTCCCCGCTGCTCACCTTAATCGCACAACCCCTCAATCCAGCGTATTGACCAGCAGGCCGGAGCGGAGCTTCGGCTCGAACCAGGTGCTCTTGGGCGGCATCAGCATGCCGGCATCGGCCACGGAGAATAGCTGGTCCATGCTGGTGGGATACATGGAGAACGCCACGGCAGCGCGTCCACTGTCGACCCACTCTTCCAGCGCGTCCGTTCCCTTGATACCTCCGACAAAGTCGATGTTGTTGCTTTCGCGCGGATCGTCAATTCCAAGGATTGGAGAGAGCACGTCGTTCTGTAGGATGCTCACGTCGAGCGCGGCGACCGGATCGGCGGCATCGAGCATCGTCCGCGGCGTCAGCGTGTGCCACTTGCCGCCGATGTACATGCAGATTTCGCCGGACTTCCGGGGTTTGGAAACACCCTCTTCCAATACCTGGAACTTTTCTTCCAATGCCTGGAAAAACGCCTCTTCGGAACCGGGCAGCGAAAGCACCACGCGGTTGTAGGCCAGAATCTTCAACTGCTTGGAAGGGAACAGCACCGCCAGGAAAAAGTTGTAGGGCTCATCGCCGGTGTGCGCGGGGTTGGCCTCGCGCCGCAACTTACCCACCTTGGCCGCACTGGCGGAACGGTGGTGGCCGTCGGCCACATACGTTGCCGGGATGGCTTCAAAGGCGGTTTCCATCGCTGCGGGATCTTCAAATTTCCAGACCGTGTGCCCGACACCGTCGGGTGCGGTGAACTTGTAGAGCGGTTCAGTCGCCTTGGCGGCCTCGACCATCGCGTTCACTTCGTCGGTGTCGCGGAAGGCCAAGAACACCGGCCCGGTGTTGGCGTTCTGGGTATCCACATAGCGGATGCGATCCTCTTCCTTTACGCGGCGGGTCTTTTCGTGAATCTTGATTTTTCCTTCCTCGTAGTCCTGCACGGCGCAGGATGCCACAATGCCGAACTGGATATGATCGCCCATCTGCTGGCTGTAGAGATAGAGTGCGGGTTCCGTTTCGCGGATCAGGATTCCGTCGTTCATCAACCGTTCCAGGTTTTCCTTCGCCTTGGCGTAGACGGCATCGCTGTAGATGTCGGTGCCTTCCGGCAGATCGATCTCCGCCCGGACCACATGCAAAAAACTGTCGGGATTGCCCGCCGCCAGCGCCGCCGCCTGTTGCTTATCCACCACATCGTACGGAACCGATGCAACCGTTTCCGCTTTGCCTTCCGCCGGTCGCCATGCCCTGAATGCTTTGATCCTCATTTTAATCCTCCCGTTGCTGAATGTTTAAACCACTGATTTCCACTAAAAATTATTCCTGCTCTGATTTCGCCGTTCGGCCCATGAGGTCGCGGACGGCCTGACGGGGATCCTTGCCGCTGCGAACCACTTCGTTGACCTGCTCGGTGATGGGGACCGGAATGTCCAACTGATCCGCCAATTCCTTGGCGGCGCGGCAGTTCCATACGCCTTCGGCGACCTGTTTCATGCTATCCATAATCTGCTGGAGGGTTTCGCCTTTGCCGAGGCGTTCCCCCACTCCGCGGTTGCGGCTGTGGCGGCTCATGCAGGTGACCATCAGGTCGCCGATGCCGCTGAGCCCCGCGAAGGTTTCGGGTTTGGCGCCGAGCGCGGTGCCAAGGCGCGTAATCTCCGCGATCCCGCGCGTCATCAGCGCGGCCTTGGAATTGTCGCCGTAGCCCATGCCGTCGCTGATGCCGGCCGCGATGGCGATCACATTCTTCAAGGCGCCGCCGAGCTCGACCCCAACGACGTCTTCAAGGGTGTAGACCCGGAAGGTGTCGTTCATGAAGGCGGCTTGAATCTGTTCGGCCATTGCAATTTCCTCGGCGGCGATGGCCACGGCGCAGGGAACTCCGCGCGCTACCTCTTCGGCGTGGCTGGGTCCGGACAGCACGGCTACCGGACTATCAAGAATTTTACCGGCCACCGCGCTCATCCGTTCGTGGGTCTCTTCGTCGAGGCCCTTGGTGGCGCTGACGACCAGCGCATCCGCCGGAATCAGATCCTTGAGACTTTCAACCACCGCCCGGTAATACCGCGAGGGCACCACCAGCACCACCAGCTCCGCGTCCGCCACGGCTTCCGCGCGGTTGGCGGTCCAGTTGAGCGAGGGCGGGATTTCAACGCCGGGCAGGTAGGTTGAATTTTCCCCGGATGATTTTATCTGTTCAACATAGTCCGGAAACGGGCCCCATACGGTTACATCGTGTCCGTTGCGGTTGAGCACCATGGCCAGCGCAGTACCCCAACCACCATCGCCTATCACGGCAACCTTCATAATGCACCGGCCTCTTTCTTCTTGCCGAAGCGATGTTCGGTTCCCTTGAGCAGGCGACCGATGTTGGCGCGGTGACGCCAGATGATGAGCAGGGCAATGGCCGTCAATGCAACGGAAACCGCCAGGCTGTCGTGATAAACCACCCAACCGCTTACCGCAACCGCCAGCGCGGCAAGAATGGAAGCCAGCGAAACATAGCGCGTGATCAGTACGCAGATCAGCCAACACGCGAACCCGGCGGCGACGGCCACCGGGGCAACCCCCAGCAGCATGCCGGCACTGGTCGCCACACCTTTGCCGCCCTTGAACCTGAGAAAGACCGGGAAACTATGCCCAATGATGGCGGCGGCGCCAAAAAGCAGGCCCGCCTCAACCGCGATCGACTCATCCAGTTTTCCAATGATTGGAAAAACAAACGCGGGAACAAAACCCTTGAGCGCATCCAGCACAAAAGCGCATACGCCCCATCCCTTCCCCACGCAGCGGAACACATTGGTCGCCCCGATGTTGCCGCTGCCCGCGCGGCGGATATCCACGCCGCGGGAACGGGCAATGAGCAGACCGAAGGGCACCGAACCGAGCAGATATGCCAAACCTGTAAAAACAACGATTCCCATAAATCAACACCCTATTTCCCGAACAGAAGATTCCCGAGATTCTTCAGTTCCTTCTTCAGTTCTTCGTTCTCGCCGATCTCTTCAACTTCGCCGCCCAGCGCCTCGATCAGCGCATCCGTTGCGGACGGCGAAGGTTCATTTGTAGCGGAAGGTTCGCCCTTTGCCAAATCTTTCGGATCACTCTTCGCTTTTTCGGTTTGATTTGTCTGAGCGGCAGGTTCCTTGACGACGGTATCCGACGGTTTCACCGGCGCACCCTTACTGCCGGATGTGATGCCACCCAGCACCTGTTTGAGAATACCTTTAAGTTCCTCGTTTTCGCCGATCTCCTTGACTTCCTTGCCAAGAATTTCAATGGCAGCATCCTCAAGAGACTCCGGCTCTTTCTCAAGTCCCAATTCCTTGCCAGCGATTCCCTTGAGCACCGATTCCAGAATCGACCCCGCATTGTCACCCAGCGCGGCATACAGCGCCTTCTCGACATCTATGCTGGGCGACTGCAATGTCCCCTCTAGCGGAACCGTGAACTTCAGCGAACGCAGTGTAGCCACGCCACCCAACTTTTTGGCCAGCTTGTCCTCAAACACAATATCGTTCATACTCAGCGCCACAACGGAGTCCTGATACACACCGGAGCGGCAGTGAATCGCCGGGCCGATACCAAACGGTGCGGAGCGGATTCCCATACGGCTGTAGATTTCCTCCATCAGCCGCGGATCGATTTCCATCACTTTCCCGGCCAGATCAAACGACGGCCTCAGCGGATCGGTCACCGGCGCGACACGCGCCTTGAGATCGGTGACCAGACTTGCCGAATCATTGCCCAGCGCCCCGGTCAGCAAGACATCCCCCCACGGGGCGTCAGGATCCTTGCGGGTGTTGAGGTTGTACGCCTCCACGTTGAGGTCAAGCGCCATGTCCATCGAGTCGAGTTTGAGATCGATATAACGAACGGTCGCATCCGCCGTGATCGCCTTCACCAGCAGCTCGGGCAGCTCCGGCGCCGGCTTTCCAGGTTCTGGAACCGGTTTTCCAGGCTTTGGAACCTTTTCCGGCGGCTCGGTCGGGCGCGGCTCCTTTGGCTGTCCCGGCGGAACCTTTTTTTTAGTTTTTGGCAGCCCATCGGCCAGTTTCTGGACATTGATTTCACCGGCCTTGTTGCGGACAACGTTGATCAGCGTATTTTCCACCTTCACACTCTTCACCAAGATCACCTCCCGGCGCAATAGGGAGGGAATGTCGAGATCCATGCTGATCCGATCGACGGTCACCATGTCATTAAGCAGGAACCCCGCCGGATTTTTCACCACCAAATCCCTCAGCAGAACCTTTCCGCCGAGCACATCGACCGAAAGTCCGCCGACCCGTGCATCGATGCCGGTTTCCGTCTTGAGGCGCGGCAGCACGGCGGTCTGCAGTGTGCGGGTGAGACCGAATTTCAGGAACAGCTGCAAACCGGCCAGCAGCAGGACCAGCACGACCACCAGCCCGATGATAAATTTCAATGCTTTTTTCATAAACCCGGCTCCATTTACAGAACAGACAGCATGATACAGAAGAATGCTGAATATTCCATAAGAATTCCACCGCCGGGCTATCGGAAGACTGGAGTGATGGAGTAATTGGATTGCCACCTATGCACGAATCTCCTAGTTTCTCGCTCCATGGGCCTCTTTAAAAAAAAGTTTACCGTTGTTGTGGTCTGCAAGGCGAACATCACCCGCAGCGCCTACCTGCACGGCTATATGGAACATTACCTGAAAGAACACATGCCGCATGCCCGTAGAAAAATCAGGATTCTCTCGGCGGGTATCCACGCGCGGCACGGCGGCTCCGCCAGCCAAGTGGTTCGTCACGTGGCCCGCATGAACGGTTTTACTCTCAGCAACCACCATTCTGACCCGCTGACCAGAAAGGTGGTCAACCGGGCCGACGCCATTCTGGTGATGGAGCAGTACCAGAAGGATGAAATCGTGGAGCGCTTTCCAAAGGCTGGAAACAAAACCTTCCGAATGATGGAATACCTGTGGAACGGCGAGCCATCGGAAATACGCGACATTCCCGACCCTACCGGCCAGAACACGGAGGATTATCAGGAATTTATCGCCGCCGCCCACGCCGAGACCGAGCGCATCTTCCATGAGTTTGCCCGGCGGGATATCATCTGACAAACATGAGTCTTTCCCACTTGCTTTCTATTTGACGTAAAACCCGGTTTTTATGCATGCTCCGTCTTCAGTCAAAGCAATGGACCGATCAGCATGTTCGGAAGCCGGAAAAAATCAGCAATGAACGGCAGGATAAAATTAAAGGCAGCACTTTTCATGGCCTTGGTAGCGGCTCGGTTGGTCGCGGCCGACGGCAGCATTACTG
>JAIPIO010000052.1 GCA_021734595.1 Kiritimatiellales bacterium
AACCATTGAACAGGCCGAGCAGGCCATCCGCGACGCGCTGGAGGGCAATGCCTTTGGCGATGCTGGGCACCGCGTAGTGATCGAGGACTTCCTTGAGGGCGAAGAGGCCTCCATCCTGGCGCTGATTGACGGCGAAAACGTGGTGATGCTCGCCTCCTCGCAGGATCACAAACGCGCCTTGGAAGGTGACCAGGGTCCGAACACCGGCGGCATGGGCGCCTATTCCCCCGCATCGATCGTAACCGAAGCTGTTCTCGAAAAGGTGAAGACGGAGGTCTACGGCCGCACACTGGCCGAACTCAGGAAACGCGGCATCGTTTTCAAGGGCGTGCTCTACGCGGGACTGATGATCAAGGACGGCCAGCCGAGCGTGGTGGAATTCAATGTCCGCTTCGGCGATCCCGAAACGCAGGCCGTGCTGGTGCGTTGGGACGGCGATATGCTCCCGGCCATCGAAGCCTGCATCGACGGCACACTAAGCGAAGACCTGATTCAATGGAAACCGGAGCACAGCGTCTGCGTGGTTATGACTGCGGGCGGGTATCCCGGTTCCTACGAAAAGGGCAGCGAAATCCAGAATTTGGCGGAGGCCGGCGGGGTGGAGGATACGGTTGTGTTCCATGCCGGGACCGCGCTTGATGGCGATAAGGTCGTGACCGCCGGTGGCCGGGTGCTCGGCATCACCTCGCTCGGCAAGGATCTGCCCGACGCGCTTTCCAAGGCCTACATCGCGGCGGAGACCATCAGCTTCAAGGATGCCTGTTACCGTAAAGATATTGCTCACAGAGAACTGAGGAGGTTGTAGAATGGCAAAGTCAAAACCTGTAGTTGGAGTTGTTATGGGCAGCAAATCGGACTGGCCCGTTTTGGAACATACGTTCATCACGCTGAAGGAATTCGGTGTTGAGAGCGAAGTCAAAATCATGTCGGCGCACCGCACACCGCACGAAGCGGCTGACTTCGCGGAAAACGCTTCGAAGAACGGGCTGAAGATCATTATCGGCGCGGCCGGTGGCGCGGCGCACCTCTCCGGCGTACTGGCCGGACACACCACACTTCCAGTGATTGGAATCCCGGTCAAGGGTTGGGCGCTCGATGGAATGGATTCGCTGCTCTCCACCGTGCAGATGCCCAAGGGCGTTCCGGTGGCCACCGTTGCCATCGGCAAGGCCGGCGCGATCAACGCCGCCATCCTCGCCGTCCAGATTCTGGCGCTATCCGATGCCGGGTTGCGGCGCAAGCTCGCCGCCTTCAAGAAAAAAATGGCCGCCGAAGTGCGCAAGGCCGATGCCGAACTTCAGAAAGAGCTCATCGGCTAAGTCCCAGACGTTGGAACTTTATCCGCGGGATTTTCCAATGATTGGAAGGGCTCCCCTGACCGGTTCCTACGGTGCCGCGTGCCCGACGATAAAATCCACGATGGGCTGGGGGTCTTTTAGGCTGTGGGGATGGTGGCCTATCCCTTCCTTGTGAATCACCTGAATGGAGCCTCCCAGCGCTTTGTAGCGGCTTTCCATCAAAGCGGTGTTATCGACAACAGGCACAACCGTATCGGCATCGCCCACCACGTGTAGCAGCGGAACATTCGCGGCTGCCAGCGGCTTGAGGTTGTCCACCGGATTGCCCTTGAATGCCTCGGCCTGCTCCGGCGTAAATCCGTAGGCGCTCAGCATCTTCTTTCCCTTTTCGCCGGTTCCCGGCCAGCTCTTGATGTCGCACACCGGTGCATCCGCATAGATGCAGGCCACCGTTTCGGGGTTCTTCGATGCCCAGTTATAGATAATCAGACCGCCGCGCGACATCCCTTCCAATGCAGGTTTTTTCGCGAACCCTTTGGCGGTTGTTAGATATTCATAAAACGCATCCCAACGCCCCACCGCTTTCGGGGAACCGTAAAGACCAGCCACGTCGACGTAGGCAATGTGGAACCCTTTTTCCAGCAGGGCAACATCGGTCTGCGGTTCGTGGCCAAAGAACCGGGCGCGCCACACCCACGGTTTGCCGTCGGCAATATTTTCAGGAACAACGACCTTGCATTTCAGCTCCCCGACCGAAAAATCGTACTGGTTGAACGAGTGGAACGACGACTTTTTCCCCGACCACTCTTCGGCATGGACGGATGCCAGCAAAAACAAAAAAACGCACCATTTTCCAAGGGAAAACTTCATCGGGATTTCCTTTCTATTCTTCCGGCTCCAGCCAAACTTTGAACCAAACAGTCGTTCCGGTCTTGGCGGACTCGGTGATTTCAATGCGTTTTAGGTTTTTCACCTTCATGTCGTGGGGCAACGGTGGGGGATTGAGCGGTATCATCTTGATGACCGCCTTTTCCGGTTTTTCCACAACCATCTTCAAGGACTTTCCGCTTTGCTTCATGGTAACTATGTTTCCGTCGATTTCCACCTTGGCCTGTGTCATTAGCTGCCACGTAACCATTTCTGTTTTGGCGTTGGGTTCGAGGCGGTCGGTTACCACCACCCCGAATTTCCCCTCTTTAACAAACGTCCGAACGGCGGAAGCGACGTTGCCGAAAAACTGGGGCGCCAGATCGATTTCGAGCGACCCGTCCATGGTGGAAACGAGCGGCGAAAACGCTTGGGCGTCGTGAAGTTGGCCGTTGACGGCAAGCGTGCTATGCCCAAAATTGCTTTTCGAGATCAACTGCCAGCGCGGCGATTTCTGGGCGGAGCTCCAAAGCTTGGAACCCAGCACCTCTTCGAGTGCGGTATAGCCCTGCATCCCGAGATCGACCGACCAGCGGACTCCGTCGAGCTCATAGACGAACGATCCTGCATCCATGTTGCCATGGCTCAACGAAGCCTTGCCGCCCTTGCACCCGAGATAGAACCCGCGTGGGTCGTTGTTGTTGCGGAGGACGGCTATAGGATTGCTTCCCCGTGCGACCCATTGTTCGGGCAATGGCTTGGCAGGGCTTTCAGGCCGGTCAACCATCCAAACCCAAGCTATTGCCGCAAAGCGCGGTACGTTTGATTTCTTTCTGATCGCCGTCTTCACCGCCTCGGCCAATGATTCCGGCACGAAATAGTTGTTTTCCGTTCCGTTTGCCCCGAACCATGCCAGCAACGGCCAGTAGGCCAGCGGCGAGAACGTGCTGCCGCAGTCGAAATAGTTGTAGGGCATTCCCGACGGTGCCACCGCCATCCGCGCAAACAATGCGCTTTCGCGGAACCCAGGTGCATCCATCAACTTAAAGTCGGTTCCTAATGCCGATCGGTACATTTCCACCATCAACGCCGAATAATAGGTCCCATAATCCCAATAGCTCACGCCCTCCGGGTAATGTCCATCCGGCGCATAGGATTTTAGTGCGCGCGGAAGATATTCCAATGTGCGGGAAACCACCATCGCCGCCAGACTCGGATGCTCATCGCCCACCACCAGTGCCGCCGCGGCAAGTCCGCCGTTGCAGACCTGGTTCCAGTTGTTGCTTCCTTTAACGCCCCCGGCCTTGATCTTCAACGCCTTTTCCAGCAACGCTTGCCGTGCGAGCTGGATGGTTTCGGCGGGAAGCATTCCACTGCACCAGTCGATACCGATCGCCACCGCCACCGACATCTCCGCCACATCCAGAAAATGGCTTGGATTCCAGCTATCGAAACCGCAGACCGCCCGTAGCTCCGCATCCAGCCGGCCGATATGTTTTTGATTCTCCGCTTCCATGTTCGCCACTAGCGCCAGACAGGAAATGCGGCGGATCGCCTCGCGCGAAACTGATAAAAGCCGCTTGCCAACCTTTTCAAATTTAAGAACAGGAAGCGCGGGATCACACAGATGGTCCGCGTTCGCCTTGATCAATTGGTAAAACGGATCATCCGTGCGCCCCTTTAAAGTCGCAAGCCGCGCAGGCGTCAGGATCAAGCGCGGCGACTCTTTGCGAAGATTGGCCTGCAGCCATTCCTCCGTGACCGGGTTTTCCGGTGTGAACCGATACTCATCCTCTGCATGGGCAACAAGGCCGAGTAGGCAAAACAGTAAAAATACAAATCTCTTCATAACCACACATTTGCTTGTTTAATGTTCCGGTTCAAAATCCTTTCGGCCAGAAGCCGGGCGGTTCCTGGCCGATGCGCCAGAAGGCGACGCCGCGGATGGGCTTCGATTGGTAGAGATTCAGTTTGGCTTCCAATGATTGGATCGTTTCGTAATGGACATCGATGTCGACGGTCTCGGAGAAGCTGTAGCTGCCGCCGGTTTTCCAATCAGTGGAAGGTTTAATCTGTTTATCCTCGATCTCTTTCCAAACCTCGGAACCTTTGTAGCTGCGCGCCAGTGTTTTCTTTTGCCACGCGCGGCCGTAGAGCGGTAGTCCCATGACCAGTTTATTGGGATCGATGGTTTTGAGTGCGTAGGCATAAATCTTTTCGCACCAGTCGAGCGAGGCCATGGGACCGGCTTCACCGGAACTGTGGTGTTCTGGGTAGGCCATCACCACTACCCGGTCGGCGAAGCGGTTGATGAAGGGATAGTCAAAGGCATCTACGCCGCTTCGTTGAATCCATGCTTCCCAGCGCGCCATGACGGCTACGCTGAACAGCTTGTCTTTAGGCAACGCCTTTTTGACGGCGGCGAGAAAGTTGAGGTAGGCGGTTCCGTCGGCTTTGGCGATGCCTTCGAAATCGACCTGCACGCCATCAAACGGTTTTGAGCGTTCCACAATGGCGGCAATGATCCGGTTGCGGAAGGGGAGCTTCGGGTCGAGGTAGATGTGGGCGAGGGTGGAGTTCCACGGGATGGTGACGACGAGGTGGTAGCGCGCGGACGCCAGCGCGCCCTTGAGCACCGGCGGCTGCGGGTGACCACCGGTCAGTCCGCCATCGCCATTGACGGCCGCGCTGAAGCAGGCAATGTCGGTGAACGGGGCCGGGTTCGGGAAATATTTTTCCTCGCCTTTGTAGAGATAACCCCAAGCTTCGCTGAAGCGCGGTGGGGCGGCCAAGGATGCAGTGGCGATGAGGCAAACAATCAGAATCAGTTTTTTCATGGGACTTAAGGTAGAGAGGAGCCGACAGGGTGTCAAGATGCGAGCAGGCGGACCATCTTCAAACGGCCCTTTGAACGCCGGTATCAATCGGTTCCTATTTCTTGCGGGGATCGAAAACAAGTTTCCCCTCGCCCTTTTTTGGAATCCGGAGCGCCCGTCCGGCGGCGGACAGTTCCACGCTGAACGGTTTTTCCAGCCCCGAACTCTCCGGTTTTCCGCCCAGAGCCGACCACGGGATGCGCGCCTCGAAGGTCCGGTTGGGAACATGGGAGACCCGTTCCAGATTTCCCATCCGCGAATTGATGCGGGTAAAATCCAGTTCGTTGGCATCCAGATATTTCGCTGCCTTCACCGCGGGACCGCTCCGTGCTTCTCCAATCCGTTTTCCGTTTATCGCGACTACTGCGGAGTTCTTGAAGGTGACGGTGATCTTTCTCCCATCCATCATGAAGGTTGCCGTGTAGGAGGAAGGTTTGCCAAAGAGGATGGCCGCAACATTGAAATATGTCTCGTCCCAGAACGTATAGAAGATGGCAGACAGATCCATATCATTTTCCACCGTGCCTTCCACTGCCGATGTTGCAGGGAGATAGATGGGTTCGGCATGCCGCCAGAACGACACGTTGCGGTCTTCGATATCCTCCAGCCAGTCATCCGTCAATCTGCCGTCGAGGGTTACAGGCGCGGTGAAAAGCGCCCGGGCCTCGAGCCGGTCCGGATTCGGAAACGGCACATCCAGGCCGGCATTGGCGAAAAGTGTGGAAAGCAACTCCTTGTGATGTGCCGAGGCGCGGTCGAAGGGTTCAATGGTTGTGACGATGATTTCGCCGGCACCGTGCTTTACCGCCACGGCAACGGGCTGTGATTCCGAGAGCAGTGCTGCTCCTAGACTGCCGCCGGTCACGCCGATGCCGAACTTGGGATCCTGCCAGTCTCCCGACTTCATGCCGTGCAGCAGCACTTTTGCGGAGGAGGGGAATGCATTGAGCACACCTTTCACGGCATGATGTCTGGTGTCGGTGAAATTGATGGAGGAGACACCCCACAGCAGTGGATGATCTTCCGCTCGAAAACCCATATAAAAATTAGCGGGCAGATATTCCACACCGAAGCCGGGAAGTTCACCGGCGGTTTTGGCAGAAAGCACCACCACCCGGCCTCCTTGTTCCGCCCAGCTCTTTACCGCAGACACCGGTGTTCCCGGGGTTGCGAAGAGCACATGGCCTTTCGCGGGATCAGCATTGCTGAACAATTCGGACGGCACGCCCACGGTTTTTTCCAGTTCGTCCGCATCTGCTGAACCGGCCAGGGCCGCCCGCGCACCGCCCGTCCAGCCGCCACCGTCGAGATAGCGGAGCGCATTCATGAATAGCGCGCGCGCCTCGGGCACGTCGAAATTCCGGAGCACCTGGTTTTGCATGAGCAGGACTGTACCGCGGCCGCAGCGGGCCTCGGCGATGGAAATGTTTTCGTAGCGAGATGCCCCAGCGAGCACGCGCCAGGTGCCAGGTTGTGTTTTCGCCACCGCGGACGGACGAACGAATACATGATCGTTCACTCGTCCGTCATAGCCGGACCACCACCGGAGGTCGCCTCCGGGTATGCCGTTAAACAGCGGATGTCCATCTGCGTAGATAGGAGCATACTGGGAAAAGAAAATATCCCGACTGTTGTCGGGCCAACCAAACCCGGCATAGGCTGGAGGAATATCGCGTATCGAATTCCAGAATCCTAGCGAGAAAGGCAGCCAGTCGATGCCGCTCGATTGGGGGAGGACGAGCAGCGCGCCCCCTTGGGCAAGCCAGTCCTTGAGTCCGGGGTCGTCTGTGGAGAGACCCGTGCGGGCATCCGATCCTATAATCCAGATGGCCGTTGCCGGATCGGGCGGAAGCAATTTTACCGGCTTCACCACAATGCCGGCATTGGCGATCATTTGCGCGTGCAGCGGATCGTTTGCCGAGAGATACAAGGTACGGTTCAGTTTAGGTGCCGCCAGGAATGCGGGGGAGAGAGGTCGAAGGGCAAGCGTGTCCTGGCTCACCAGTTCCGCGCCGTTGTATAGTTTCAAGGTTATTTCCCGGTCCATTGCCCCGACTTCGATCGAAAGGGGGAATTCCTTGCGGCCACCCGGCGCAAGCCGGAACGGTTCGGCCTCGGAAGGGGTGGTGCGCGATAGGGAACCGACTTCGTACTTGAGCAGAAAGGTTTGGGTGCTTTCACTGTCATTGCACACTACCGCAGTTGACTTCCAGGTTCCGTCCGTCGCCACGGATTCACGTCGTGGCCAGAAAAACGCCGTAACCGATGCGAGGGCATGTTTGGAAAGATCCACCACTTTTCTTGATCGGATGGGCGAAAAGGACTTAAGGTCGGCACCGACGTTGCCTCCGTTCTGGAAAACACAACCGGAGATCTGGAACGGCATGATTCCGGAAACGTTGTAGTAACGCATGCCCAGATGGTAGTTGTTATAGATATTGGCCATTTCCTCATAGTACTCGGCGGAGGAAGAAAATTCGGTGGAGGATGGCAGTCGTCCTTCGCCTCGACCTCCGACCCAGAACTCGCCCACGACCAGCGGGAAGGTTCCCTTCTGCTTCCACATGTCCATGATCCTTATATAGTGCTCCTGCATGTGGAGATGGGAGATATCCTGTTCTGGCGCAAACCAGCCTGCCCCGGCATGGCAGGTCAGTCTGGTCGCGTCGTGTTCCGTTGCCATCGCATCAAGTTGTGAAACCCATGGCATGTTTTTCGCTTGGGATCCGCCTCGGATCATTTCATTTTCCACATCCCAAATGGCGACGGAGGGTGAATTCCGATCCCGGCGTACCCATTCCCGAAACTCCTCGCGGGTATTGTCTAGAAAGGGCTGGCCCGCATTCCGGTAAAAGGAACCCATGGCGGACCAGATGCCGGATTGGTTATCCAGCAGCATACCGACTTCGTCCGCGGCGAGCATGGCGGCGTGCGAGTGGATTCTGGCGTGGAGGCGAACGGCATTCGCATCCAGGTTTTCTTTGTAGGCGAGGAACTCGGTCCTGTAATATTGAACGATATCATCTCGCCGGTGGGTTTGCTCGATAGTGGTATGGGCGGTTCGGCTTGGGCCTCGGAGCTTGATCGGTTTTCCATTAAGGATAAACTGCTTCCCTTTCCGTCCAAACTCCCGGAAACCGAAACGGGTTTCCACGGTTTCGGCTGCGGACCCAACGGTGAGCGTGCTCCTGACCACCAGGAGTTTCGGTTGTTGCGGCGACCACAGCGGCGGGGTCTCCCATGGAATCGTGATTTCAGCAGTGACGAGGGCATTTTGTCCTGCCGTTACCTTTCGGTCTGACAGGATGGGACCGGTTTCTTTTCCGTCAGGCCAGGTTGCCACGGTGTGCGACAGCGTGGCCGTTTGCGATTCCTTCGATCGATTCATTATTTCTGTACAGAGAGTGAGGTTTTTTTTTGCAACGGAAGATATTACATGCACATCGTTGATAAACGTACCCGGGCGTTCCTCCAGAACCACGGGATCGGTGATATTTGCCTGAAGGCAGCTCAAGGATGTTGGGCGGCAGGGACCGAGCTGCACGTAGGCTTTCTGTTTCTGTTCATCCACCAGTGCATTGGCACCGAGAACGTATACCGCCACCAGGGCGCCGTCTGGCCCGGTTGCTTCTGTGATATCGGCTTCAAAGGGCGTGAAGGAACCTGCATGAACCGCACACCGCTTGCCGTTGGCATACACCGCAGCCACGGCCCGGACTGAGTTGAAAGTGAGTACATATCGCCGACCGGCCTTTTTTCCAAAGGCTAGGTTGTTCACATACCATCCGGCCATTGTACCGTTCCGGATATGGAATTGATGGGGCAACGTTACAGGTTGGGGACTGCCGATAAGGCAATCCGGCTTGTATACCGGAATATGATACCATCCTGTCCGAAGCATTGTGGCTTGCCGCATCGAATCAGGCGCAACATCCGTCATGCCCGGAGCGCGCAGCGCTGACGGCGTCAATTCGTTTTCCGGTATGATATCACTGAGTCCGGGAAGTTCCGAGGCATAGGGCAGGCCGGGGCATTCCACGGTGAACCCCGGACGGATTTCCAGTTTTCCAATGCCTGAATGTTGGGCTTTCGCCGTCTGCTGGTTTGTCCAATTCCTTTCCTTCTCGCCGGGCACCTTGTACCGGAAGGTAATAACCACCGGCACGTCTGCCGTGACAGACAAGGTTTGCACGAGCCTGCCACTGTGCCATGTCATGGCATAGGCATTGCCGGAAAAGGCGAGATCTTTTGACAGCTTGATGCCGCCTTCGCGACCGGCTTTTAATCCGCGCATCTGCCAACCCTGGCTCGCAAGATCGCCACTGATTTCGAAATCCCTGTTCCCGAGTTTGGCACCGGAGCATGCCATGGAATCGTACATGCTCCAGAGCATTGCGTATTCGCCGTTCTCTTTCCTGTAAACGCCGGCCAATTCCAGAGATACCGATCCGGTCTTGTCCGGGGTGAAGGTGATTCTACCTTCCCTCCACCGGTCTTTGTCGGCAGCGAGCTCGAAGGATAGCTTTTGCTTATCAATCTCGCCGGAATCCGACTTGATGCGGGAAATGCGGACACCCTTCGCTTCTTTTGCCGACACAAGGACAATGCCGGTATCTCGTCCATCAATATCGATACGCACCCTGTCCTCGCCCGGTGCAGACCGCATGAATGCGCCAAAGAATGCCATGCCGAAAAGTACAGTTTTAAAGTGCATCATGATAATCCCATTGAATAACAGCAGCACAGCCGACCATCTGGCCGGTCTTAACCGCAAGTCCGTAATTTGTAGCCGCATTTCGTTCCCGGTACAACCTATTACCAGACAACTCTGACATGCCTCTTCCAATCATTGGAAGCGGGGTGCAACGTTTTTGCGACAACTGGTTGCAAGGGTATGTGATACCGGGGATGCGGTCGGTTTCAGCTGCTAAGATCTAATTGATTCGACTATGTGATGGATTGCCATTTGGCCGTTCTTCTACGGAGATGGGGAGTTTGGCCATCGACTGAGAAGGTTCCGTTTCCGTTAACGTGGAAGGTGCGACGCTCTTTTCAACCGGGGTCAATCCATGCCTTTCTTGGTCTCTAAGATATCTTTGCGATCCAGAACGCCAGCGTAGCTGCGCCATGGGGCGTAAGGAACCAAATGAAAGCACTGATATTGAGCAAAACCGTTGTCCAGAACACAAACCGAAACGGCTGCTTCCTCGTCTTGTGACGCAGCGTCTGCTGGGCGACGAGCGCCCCCGGCCAGCCTCCGATCAGCGAAAGCAGATGCAATGTGCTTTCCGGGGTTCGCCATGCGCCCTTTTTGGCGGCGGACTTATCGACGGCGTACATGATGAACGTGAGCAGGCTTACAATGACGTAAAGACCGAATACAAAGGGCGGCATCCTGGCGGTCAAAACCGAACCGCCGACAATGACGAGAAAGATTGCGGCAACGATGATGGATGCCAACCCGGTTCTTTTTCCAGTGTTTCGCATGGTGCTTATTTTTTCATCATCCGTAGTTTGGCGCCGATGAACTGGCCGGTGAAGTAGGCGCCGATCATCATGCCGAAGTTGTGCCACTCCGGTTCGATCGCAAGCATGTGCCGCGCCACGGCGATGAACGGCACCGGCAGGTGCACGGCCACAAACCATAGAAATGAAAACCGACGGAGTCCTTCGCGCCAGTAGCCGCAGGGAATGTTGACAATCAGGATGGCGGGAACAAGATAGAAAAGCGGATTCATGGAATCCTTTCGAAGCGGGCGACACTCTCAACGTGGTTGGTTTGCGGGAACATGTCGATGGGCTGGACATGGACAAGTCGATAGGCGCCGGATTCGCACAGCATCTGGCCGTCGCGGGCGAGCGAGGCGGGGTTGCAGCTTACGTAGACAATGGTTGCGGGCGCGATTTTCAGCAGCATCTGCACCGCTTTCGGGTTCATGCCCGCACGCGGCGGATCGGTGATGACCACGTCGGGATGCCCGAAGGTGCCCATCTCCTGCTCGATCTCCTTGATGTCCTTGAGGTCGAGCTTGATGAACGTGCAGTTTTCAACGCCGTTGCGCCTGGCGTTTTCGCGGGCGTCGAGCACGGAACTCTCGACGACTTCGACGCCAAGCACCTTCTGGCAGTGGCTGGAGGCGAACAGCGAAATGGATCCGGTGCCGCAGTAGAGGTCGTAGACAATGTCGGATTCCTTCAGCTTTGCGCTTTCCAGTATCTGGAAGTAGAGTTTTTCAGCCTGGGCGGTGTTGGTCTGGAAAAAGGAGTTGGCGGAAATGCGGTAGGTGTAGTCGCCGAGCCGGTCGGTGATGAAGCCGGGACCGTGCAGCACGAATTCGTGGTCGCCGATGGCCACGGTGTTTTTGCGGTCGGTGATATTGTTGACGAAGGTGGTGAGGCGGTCACCCAACGCGGCCTTGAGATCTTCGCAGAGTTCCTTCATCAGGTTTGGCATGTGTGTGGAGGTGACGAGATTGACCATAAATTCGCCGGTGCTGCCACCCTTGCGGACGACGAGGTTCCGCAGCTCTCCGGTGTGGGAGCGGGTGGAGTAGACGGGCAGTGCCTCCTTGTGCCGCAGGCAGAAGTCGCGGACGGTGTTGAGGGCAATATTCATCTCTTCCGGCGAGATGTCGCAGTGGTCGATGTCGATGGCCTTGGCGTAGCAGCCGGCGGCGTGGAAGCCGAGGGCAAAGTCGAGCGGCTTTTCGTGCTCGCCGGGTTCGATGCCGATTTCCTCGGTGGTTAGGTAACGCAGGTCGGTGAAGGAAAAATCCATTTTGTTGCGGTAGACGAACAAATCCGGTGCAGCGATGCACGGTTCGCATTCCAGACTCTGGAACCCGCCGATGTGCTCCAGCGCATCCTGCACCTGCTTGCGCTTGAGGCGGAGTTGTTCTGTGTAATCCATGTGCTGCCATTTGCAGCCGCCGCAGAGGCCGAAGTAGGGGCAGACCGGTTCGATGCGGTGAGGGGACGGCTTGATAAGCTCCCGCATCCGCGAGCCGAGGAACTTCTTCTTGATTTTAAAAATCTCGGCGGTGACCGTATCGCCGATTGCGGCAGGTCCCTGGACAAAAATGCTCATGCCGTCCGGCAGTTTGCCGTAACACTGGTTCTTGTCGCCCAGATCGAGAATCTCCACCTCGACCATCTGTTTCTTTTTATACATGGCGGGTGAAGATAGACCACCCGTCGGGGCGAATAAACAAAAATTCAGCAAAAAACCTTTCATGAAGACAGATCTGCTCGGTATTCTAACGCCTCTTAACGAAAGGATTTCAGCATGGAAACGATCAAGGCAATAATGACGCGCAGGAGTATCCGCACCTGGACCAACGAACCGGTCAGTGAGGAGGAACGCAGGATAATCATGGCGGCGGCGATGAACGCGCCCTCGGCGGCGGACGCCCGGCCATGGTGTTTCGTGGAGATTGACGATCGTGACACGATCGGTGCCTTCACTGAACTGGGCGGCACGGAGATGCTGGCGGAGTCCACCTATCTGGTGATGGTGTGCGGCGATGTGAGCAAGGAGATCTATCCCGGTTTCTGGCCGCAGGACTGTTCCTGCGCGGCGCAGAACATGCAACTTGCGGCACACGATATCGGCATCGGCGCGGTGTGGGTCGCCATCTATCCGCTGGAGGAGCGGGTGCGGAAATGCCGCGAAGTGCTCTCGATTCCTGACAGTATCACACCCTTCGCCCTGTTGGCCATGGGTGTGCCCAACGAAGTGCTGCCGCCGGAAGATCGCTACGACGAAAGCCGTCGACACCAGAATAAATGGTAGTGGAAGCTTGGAGTATTGGATTGGTGGATGACGGGATGAATGGGGTCCTTTCAGCCACATCAAACCCAACAATCCAATCATCCGGCAATCCATGGCCCTGTGTTTCACGGGCAATCTTTTGTTTGATTTTTAAACGGATACAGAGATAATGCGTCTATTGAAAAAAACAAGGAGGAATGAAATGGCTGAAGGATTGATTGAACTAAACGGAACGAATTTTGATGAGGCGATTAAGGCAGGGGTGGTGCTGGTAGATTTCTGGGCTCCGTGGTGCGGTCCCTGCAAAATGCAGACGCCCATTCTGGAAAAAGTCAGTGCAGCGGTTGGCGATAAGGCAGTAATAGCGAAGGTGAATGTCGACGAAGCGCCGGAAGTCGCGGCAAAATTCGGAATTCGTTCCATTCCTACACTGATTCTCTTTAAAGATGGCGAAAACAAGCAGCAGTTTGTAGGGGTACAGCAGGAGGCGGGACTGGTTGCCGCCATTAACGCAGAATAGCAACCCGAAGAGCATCATCATCGAAAAGGGCGCTTTAGTCGGCGTCCTTTTTTTATTCCGACGTCAAAATCCCGTCCTTTTCCATCCGCAGATAGATTTCGCGGCCGAGCCAGGCGTCGGTGGCG
This sequence comes from Kiritimatiellales bacterium, assembly GCA_021734595.1. Taxonomy (GTDB): domain Bacteria; phylum Verrucomicrobiota; class Kiritimatiellia; order Kiritimatiellales; family Pontiellaceae; genus JAIPIO01. The sequence goes on from JAIPIO010000052.1 coordinate 13,458, forward strand.
GCGTAGCGGATCTGGCTGTCGGTCAGCTCTTCGCGGGCCCAGTTGGAAACCTGCTCCCGTTTCGAGATGCGGAAGCCGAACAGCAACGCCGCGAGTCCGCGCAACCCCATGTTTTTGATGTGGGCCTTTTTCGCGTAATCGGCCAGTTCGATGAAGCCGGCCGCCTTGAACGGCTTCAGTTCCTTCAGTTCTTGAATATCCCGGTTGATTGCCACGCCGGCCTTGATGATACCCGGGTCGGAAAGAACCGCCCGCAGTTCTTTTGGAAATTTAACATGGCTGAGCTGGAAAATATAAACCTCTTTTGCCGTGGCAAGCTGGATGAGCGAGGGCAGATAGCTTTCGCCCTTGCGGAAGGCCGGTCGGGTTTCCGTGTCGAAACCGAGAACCTTCTCTTTCCGAAGCTTGGAAACCGCGGAGGGCACTTTTTCCAATGATTGGATAACGTGGATCGGGCCTTCGTACTGCCGCATCGGGAGAGCATTGATTTCGGTTTTTGTGATATGAAGTTCAGTCATTATTTTTTCTTTCGGCTTTGTCCCATTGCTGCTTGACCCATAGCGACTGTTTGGCCAGCCCCATCAGGATTTTTGCATCGGGAACGGTCAGTTTTCCGCGCGTAAAGATGCGGCGCAGCCCCATCATCATATGGTCGAGCTTCTGCCCGTGGGTGAATTCGGTTTTGATCATCATTTCGCGCCAAAGGGCGAACATGCGCTCGCGCAGCTCGGAGGAGGCCTCCTCCGCCTTTTCCTCGGCGGGTTCGAATACGTCGGCGGCCACAAACATCTCGTAGCAGCAAACCATCACGGCCTGCGCCAGGTTCAGGGAGGTATACAGCCCGCTCGACGGAATCTGGATAATATGCGTGCACAGTGCCAGTTCTTCGTTGAACAATCCCTTATCTTCGCGGCCAAACACCAGTGCAATCTTGCGATCCGCGGCACTCTCCAGCGCAATGGGTGCAAACTCGCGTGGCGAATAGGCGGTGTCGCGGTAGAATCCGGTGCGCGCCGAGGTGCCCGCCACGACTGTGCAGTCGGCCACGGCCTCTTCCAATGTCTGGAACTCCTTGCGGGCCTCGAGCTGTGCCTTGGCGTTGCACGTAAGCCTGCGCGCATCCTCCCAGTCAATGGTCGGTCGGGGATTGACAATCGCCAAATCCGAAATGCCGTTGTTGTTGATGGCGCGGCAGACCGAACCGATATTTCCTCCGAAAATCGGTTCGACCAGCACTACCCTGATGTTGTCAAGAATGTTCATTTTTCAAAACTTTGCAGCAGTTCGAGTTCCTGTGCCCATATAGAGTCGTCGATGGTTTCGAGGATCATGGGCATATCGTCAAAGCGGTCGTCGTTCATGATGTATTTGAACACCTCCAGTCCCAGCTCGCCTTGGCCGAGGCTGTGGTGGCGGTCAACCCGGCTTCCCAGCCCCTTCTTGGAATCGTTCAGATGCATCCCGCGCAAATACTTGAATCCAACGACCTGGTCGAATTCGGCGAAGGTGGCGGCGCAGGCTTCGGCAGTAAGCAGGTCGTAGCCGGCGGCGAACGAATGGCAGGTATCGAGGCAGACGCCGACGCGCTGCTGGTCGTCCACCTGCCCGATAATGGCGGCGATGTGTTCAAAACGGTGGCCCATGTTGGTGCCTTGCCCTGCCGTGTTTTCAATTACAGCCGTCACCATTGAGGTTTTTTCCAGCGCCAGGTTGATGGATTCGGCAATGGTTTTGAGGCAGTCCTCCTCGGAGTGCTTGTTCAGGTGGCTACCGGGGTGGAAGTTGAGAAGGGAGATGCCCAGCTGTTCGCAACGCTTCATTTCGTCGAAAAACGAATGGCGCGATTTTCCCAGTCCTTCGGTTTCCGGGTGGCCGAGATTGATCAGATAGCTGTCGTGCGCCAGTACCTGGTTGAGCGGCAGGTTGTTTTCTGCGCAGTTGCGCCTGAAGCCCTCGATATTCTCGTCGGTCAGTGGATTGGCGATCCACTGCCGCTGGTTTTTGGTGAACAGGGCAAACGCCGTTGCGCCGATGGCGGCCGCGTTGAGCGGGGCGTTTTCCACACCGCCCGCTGCGCTCACATGTGCTCCAATCCGTTTCATAAAAAGTCTCCGTTTATGGCAATCGCCACCTTTTAAACCACATCAGAGCCTGCGAGAAAAGCATTCATCCTGCTTTCCAATGGTTGGAACGCATGGCCGGACGGATTCCAATGCGTGGAAAAACCCGAATCCCGGATTTTCAACCATTGGAAGCCTCATTCAATCCGCCCGATCCGAATCCGGCTGCCGCGGCCAAGACTCCGATAAAAAGAACATTTCTGCGTTTCATGGCTGACGTCCTCCTTGCTTTTCCATCGGGAGGGGCTCTGCCTTAAAGACAATTTCAATAACGGTTCCTTTTTCAAAATCGCCTTTGATCGATACTGCGCCACTCCGGTTGCCCTTTATGGGCAGAAGACCTTTGTTCAAGGGCACGAGTATGAAATTATCCCCGACCACTGGTTTGTATTCTGTTCCCGCGATCATTTTAACATTCCCGACTCGCTCGTCCAGCAGCTGCACAACCGGTCGGTTGTCCCAGTCGCCCCGATCGGTGGTCGTTATCGTGCACGTATACACTCCGTTGGTTTCGTTTAGGGTCTGTGACCATAAAAGTTTCCGGGGCTTCATCTGTGCGCGCCACGCCGGGTCGCCATACAGCACAACCACATCCCGGTCGTTCCGCAGTCCGGCGGCAGTCTTGCCCGTTCCACTTTTGTTAAGCTCGTAAACCAGCGCAAGCTGGTTTGCATAGTGCGCTTCGGCAAGGGAAAACCGTCCAGCCTGCAGTTCCGAGAAATAATCCTTCACGCCCCAGCCTCCGTATCCGTAACCGGTCGGAACCGTGTACCCCACCATCTGATACACACCGGCCGACCGCATCAGCGCCAATGCCATGCAGTCGCGCTGCGGAATGTGGGC
>JAIPIO010000053.1 GCA_021734595.1 Kiritimatiellales bacterium
CTTTGGGGGCAATCCGTCGGCATGGCCACGGACGTTTTCTGACCGTCTGCTTCGATAATCAAAACGGTTCCGGTCACGTCAAATACCGGTGCGATTCTTCCTTGCCACTCTGTAATTGCAGCTTTCATCGCAACGCTATAATGCACAAAGGATGCCAGCATTTCATATGGGGAGGGGATGAGCTGTATTATCAACGAAGAAAGTTACTTAGGAAATATTTAGTTAGATGACCAGAGGCACGAAGGGTAGCAAATATGCAACTAAGGGTGGCTTTATAGTTGCGTAATTGCGACCTACCGTTTTTGTTTGCTCATTTCCCCCGCAAGCTCAATGACAGACCATTCTGCTGCAAGCAAACAATAGCGGGCAGGAAGGGTTCATATATGGGAAATAAATTTCCAAGGAGTGGAAAAAATTAAACGGAAACTTCCAGACATTGGAAATGTTACTTGCCTACCCAACAGATGAGATAAGCAGAATAATCTGTGCGACTGATTTGTTTAGAAAATCATTTTGTAGACATGATTCTACAAACTGGAGGTTGAAATTCCATAGGATAGGTGGGATATATATATTCGGTGGATTTGTTTGAGGAGAAAGGTTTCCCGTGGAGAAAACAATCAAATGCATGATGTTTGTATGGCTGATATTCGGTAGTGGGATTGCCTCTTTTGCCGCCGTCGCGCCATTGATCATCGATCATCGGCACATTGATATTAACCAGCTAACACAGTTGGAGATTGAACGTGCAAAATCCGTACTGCATATTGGCTATGGCCACACCTCGCACGGGAGCCAGATAACGGATGACATGAGTGGGCTGGTCGGCTTTGCCAATTGGGGTGGGCTGGGGATCTCGTTGCCGATCGATATCTTCGAGTGGAACAACGGCGGGACGGACGGGGCGCTTGACCTTCACGACTACGCCATGGGCGGGGATGTCGGCTACTACCCGGCTTGGTATAACAACACGGTCGCCTATCTGGATAATCCGGCCAATGCCGACGTCAACGTCATCATGTGGTCCTGGTGCGGGCAGATGGACGACAAGTATAACGCCGGCACCTTGACCAATGAGTACTTCGCTCCCATGGCCGCCTTGGAAGCCGCCTATTCCAATGTGGTCTTTGTCTATATGACCGGCCATGTGGATATTTGGAATGACGCCAACAACAAGGCCGCCTGCGCGGTTATCCGGCAGTGGTGCATCGATAACAACAAGGTGCTTTTCGATTTCAACGACATTGAGCACTACAACCCCGACGGAACCTTTTTTGAATTTGTGAATGATGATTGCAGCTATTACAGCTACGCCGGGGGATCGGCTCAAGGCAACTGGGCAACCGAGTGGCAGGCGACGCATACCGAGGATGTGGACTGGTACGACTGCGATTCCGCCCACAGCGAGCCTCTCAACGCAAATATGAAAGCCTATGCCGTCTGGAAGCTCTGGTGCGAGCTGGCCGAGGACCTGGACCGCGACGGATTCCGCGACGAGTGGGAGGAGCGCTTTGGCGGAACGTCCCTCTTCGGGAATCCCGAGGCGCACAGCGATGCGGATGTGTTTACCGATTGGCAGGAGTTCATTGCCGACACCAATCCAACCAATTCCGACGACTACCTTTGCATCAATTCCGTTAGCAAGAATTCACCGCTGACGGTTTATTTCGAATCGTCGAGCAACCGGATCTACTCCCTGCTCTGGAGCACCAACATGGTGGACGGCGTCTGGACCGATGTGCCGGGCAGCTTGCACATGGGAGCAGGGGGTGCCGACAGCATAACAGTCAACCGCACCGCCCCGGCCGAGTTCTACAAACTGGAGGCTGAACTTCCGTAGGATTTGGAGCGCTGGCTACGGTCTGGGAATCTGCAATCCCAGCGCCTTAATTTTCCGATACAACGTGGTTTTGTGGATACCGAGCTCGCGGGCGGCGGCCAGGCGGTTGAAGTTGTTCTTTTCCAATGTTTGGAAGATGGCTTGTGCTTCGGCGGAGCGCCGGGCAGTTCCAATGTCCGGAACATTTTCAGGAGGGAGTGTGCGTCCGCTCAATTCGCGCGGCAGATGGCGTATTTCAATTTGCAAGCCGGTACAGAGAACGAAGGCGCGCTCGATAATGTTTTCGAGTTCGCGCACGTTGCCCGGCCAGTCGTGCGCCATGAGCAGCGAGTTGGCCCCGTTGGATAGCCCCCCGATGTGCTGGTTGTGGATGCGGTTGAAACGGTCGATGAAGTGGCCGATGAGCAACGGCAGGTCTTCCTTGCGTTTGCGCAGAGGCGGGAGGTCGATGCGGATGACGTTGATGCGGTAGAAGAGGTCTTCGCGGAATTCGCCGCTTTCGACCAGCGCGGAGAGATCACGGTGGGTGGCGGCTATGATGCGCGCCTCGGAATGGCAGGTTTCGTTGCTGCCGAGCGGTTCGTAGGTGTGTTCCTGCAGGATGCGCAACAGGCGGACTTGCAGGGCGGGGCTGATCTCGCCGATTTCGTCGAGGAATACCGTGCCGGCCTTCGCCTGCGCGAAGCGGCCTTCCCTGTCCTGGATGGCGCCGGTGAAGGCCCCCTTTTTGTATCCGAAAAGTTCCGACTCCAAAAGCGCGTCGGGCAGAGCGGCGCAGTTGATGGCGACAAAGGGCTTGCCGGCCCGCGGCCCCATGCCGTGGATGGCGCGGGCGAGCAGCTCCTTGCCGGTGCCGGTTTCGCCGTGGATAAGCGCGGTGATGTCGGAACCAGCGACGGACGAGGCCATCTCAAAAACGGGCTCCATGGCATGACTGTGGCTGACCATGTCGCCGAGGGAGTAGCGGCCGGAAATCTGTTTGCGCAGGGTTTCGATTTCGCTGAGGTCGCGGAAGGTTTCGGCTCCGCCGACGATGTTTCCGTTTTCATCCTTCAGCACCGCGGTGGAAACGCTGGCGGGGATGCGTTTGCCGTCGGCGTTGACGATGTAGCAGGATTGGGCGATGAAGGGCTGTCCGGTTTCGAGGGTTTGGCGCAGCGCGCAGGCACCCTCGCACATGCTGGAGCGGAACACTTCGGAGCAGAGGCGGCCGATGGCCTCCTCGCGCAGCACACCGGTTATTTTTTCCGCCGCCCGGTTGAACGAGGTGATGCGCCAATCATTCCCGACCGTGAAAACACCATCGGAGATGCTTTCCAGAATGGCGTTTGTTTTAGCTGTGGCTTCGATTTCCATTTGAAAAGCAGACTACTCTGTTTCGTATTCTTGTCTAACCGTTTTTTTCGAGAGAGGCGGGTTCCATGCTTAGGCTGCGAATCATTTCGAGGTCGGATTCGTACAGGGAGCCTGCGACCGTGAGATAGTTGCCGGTCATGATGCCGTTGGCGCCGGCGGCGAAGAGTTCGGCCTGCCGTTCGCCCAGCACATGGGTGCGTCCACCGCAGACGCGCAGCGTGGCCTTTGGCAGCATGAAGCGGTAGAGGGCGATAATGCGCAGCGCTTCGGAAGCAACGAGCGGCGGCATGTCGCGCAACGGGGTTCCGTCGTGCGGATAAAGAAAGTTGATCGGTACGCTGTCAATTCCCAGCTCGCGCAGGGTCAGGGCAAGGCTGACTCGGTCGTCCCAGCTTTCTCCAAGACCAAAAAGCCCCCCGCAGCAAACCTCGAGTCCCGCCGCCATGGCCGCCTTGACGGTTTCCAACCGTTGGAACCAGGTCTGTGTGGTGCAGACCTGCGGATAATAGCGCTCAGAGGATTCCAGATTATGGTGGAAGCGCGTGACGCCTGCGGATTTCAGGCGGGCAAGTTCGTGCGCGGTCAGCCGCCCGAGCGAGGCACAAATGGGCGCCGGGTTTTTGTTCCCGATGGTCTGGACCGTGTCGGCGAACGCATCAAGTTCCGTGCTGGAAAGTTTCCCGCCGCTGGTGACGACCCCGCAACGCCGGTCGTTGGAGTCGAGCGTGTCGCGGATTCGGGTTTCCAATGTCTGGAAATCCAAAAAGGGGTAGGTTTCGATATCGGTTGAGTTATGGGCGCTCTGGGAGCAGAACCGGCAGTCCATATCGCACTGGCCGCTTTTGGCATTGATGATTGAGCAGAGCTGCACCGTGTTGCCGTGATGCGCTTCGCGGATCTGCGTGGCGCCGCAAAACAGATCCTGTTCATCCTGCCCGACCAGCCAGAGCGCCTCTGTCCCGGAGCATCCTCCGCCGCGAACGGCATGTGCAATTAATTTTTCTAGCATCTAAACCTCAACTTTCCAATGACTGGAAAAAGAGGGTACGGAAGTTCCTGGCTTTGGAAAGCCTATTTTGCCACCCAGGGGATAAGCATGACATTGCACAGGGCGTTGCGGATGACGGCTTCGCTGACGCTGCCGAGCAAGGCCTTGTGCAGTAGCCCGTGGCCGCGGGAGCCAAGGACGATAATGTCGATTCCGAGGTCTTCGGCTTTTTCGAGGATGAGCGCCGCGGCGTCGCCCTTGACGAGCATGGCCTGCGCTTCGACGCCGGCCTGCCGCACCCTGTCGGACATGCCGAGCAGCTGCTGATGCTCGCGTTTGTATTCTTCCGCACAGAGGGTGCGGGCGAGCTGTACATCTCCTGGAATACTGGTGAATTCAGGCGTGAAGCCGGTGAACTGAGTGGATTCGTAAACCATTGTCTTGGTTTCGTCGGACGCAACGTGAATGATCCAGAGCTTTCCTCCCAGACTCTTTGCCAGCTTGGTAGCCTGCGCGATTAATTCATCGGTGTTTGTCGATAAGTCCACTGCGGCAAGGATATTTTTCATGGCGCCTCCTCTGTTCTCTTCACCGTCCATACTAACGGCCGGGAGGTGATTGGCAAGGGCTATATTTTGCGCGGTTTCGTGTCCGGCAGGGTGATGTTGAGCTTTTCCATGCGGTAGCGGAGGATGCGACGCGTGGTTCCGAGCAGTTCAGCTGCGCGGGTCTGGATCCCGCCGCTTTTCCACAAAGCCTGAGTGATTAAACGCCGCTCAAAATCGCTCACGGCATCAGCTAGGTTGACCGGGAGCTCAATATCATCGGGATCGATTGACGCGGGAGATCCGGAAGGCTTTTTCCCCGCCGCTTTACGAGTATTGTTTTTAAGCAGCGTTGCGACGCGGGAGCGGATGTCGTCGACGTCGAAGGGCTTTGTGATGAAGTCGATGGCGCCGGCGCGCATCGATTCAACCACGGGCTTGATGGAGGTTGAGGCGCTGATCATGATAACCGGCAGGTCCGGATAGTCGGCAGAGATTTCCCGGATCAGCGACACCCCGTCCTGGCGGGGCATGATGACGTCAAGCAACATGAGATCGATGTTGTTTACTGCGAGAACCCGCTTTGCGTCGGCCGCATTGGTTGACAGCGTAACGTGGTAGTCGGGCGCGAACACCGTGCGCAGCGACTCGCGGGCGCCATAGTCGTCGTCAACTACAAGCAGATGCTTCATTGGCTGGCTCCCGGAATGGCTGGCAGGGCGATGACGATGGCCGTGCCGCCGGAGCTGGTGTCGATGGTGATCCGGCCGCTGTGGTCAATGACCGCCCGCTTTGCGATCGGCAACCCCAGACCCAGACCGCGTGCCTTGGTTGTGCTGAAGGGGGAGTATATTTTATCCCGTAGAGAAGGAGCTATCCCGCTGCCGTTGTCGGTGATGGTGACCAGCACGACGGAATTGGCGGTGTCGGAATTTCGTCCCTTGACCGTGATATTGATGCGCGAGCCTTTTTTGTTATCAAGATTCTCGGCGGCGTTTTTGAGCAGGTGGTAAATGCCTTCCTGAAGGGAGTTTTCGTCGCCATTGATGAGTAGCTTGCATTCATCGGATGAGAGGTGAATCTTTAGGTTGCCGTCCTGCCGGTTTGCCTGAAGGCGCGTAATGGCATGTTCAATAGGTTTGTGGACATCCAGAGGCACGAAAACAGGCTTTGGCGGATTGGCGAATTCGTTGATTTTGTCAATGATCCGGTTGAGCGCATCCACTTCCGAAGTAACCTGGGAACTGAAAGCATCCCTGAAATCCGGGTCCTCATAGCGCTCGGGGAGAAGTTGGGAGAAGGTCTTGATGGCAACGAGCGGATTTCGGATTTCATGCGACATGCCGGCTGCCAGTTCATTCCAGAATGTAGCGCGTTCAAGCTGGTCTTCTTTTTCCCGGAAGAGCTTTTCGTCGGTGATGTCGCGCAGCAGGAGCAAGGCGCCGACGCAGCTGCTGCCGCCCATGAGCTGGCGGGTCTGGGCGGATAGGGTCAGCTTGGTTAAGGGATCCGTCCATTCGACATCTTCGGTCCCTTGGTCGTCGAGCGCTCTGCGCATGAGGTCCGCAATGCGGCTTCCGAGAGTTTCCGCACGGTTGTTGAGTACGGTTTTTTCGTCCGTGCGCAGGATCTCCTGGGCGGTATTGTTGAACCATCTGACAATGCCGTCTTCGTCACAGGCGATAATGCCGAAGGGAATCGAGTGCAAAAGTGTTTCGGCCAGTGCTTTCTGTAGGGCGGTCTCTTCGTACTGCAGGGCGGTTTCAAGGGTGGTTGAGATGTGGTCGGAAAGCGCGGTCAGATCTTCAAAATCCGGATAGTCGAACGGGATGCCGGTTGCCCGCTGACCGACGAATATCCAGCCTTTGATCCGGCCCTTTACATAGATGGGAATGACAATCTCCGCGCCGAGGGCATCGAGCATCTGCCTGAGCATTATCCGCTCATCGGGCAGCTGAATGTTATCGAGGGTTTGCCGGGAGATGAGGTGGGTGTTGCGTTCCAGCCAGCGGATAAAGGGATCTGATTCCTTCACCATCAGGTTTTCTGTTTCTTCAAGACACCGCATCCCGGATCGGAACTTATAGTTTTCGCCGGTGCGTTTTTTGATGAAAATACCGGCGCGGGAAACCTTGGCAGAAGCAACCAGACCTTCAACCACACTGTCGAAGAGGACATCTATGTTGTCAAAATTCTGCTGGGCCTTGGAGAAATACTGCAGCGGGGTCGAAAAGATCGTGCGCGCGGTCGGCTTAACATCAGCTTGCCGTGTTGCGAGTTTGGCGAGCTCATCTTCCAGAAAGGCCGTTTTCTGGCGGAGCCTAAAGCATTCTGCCGCATGTTTAATCAGGGCCTGGAAGCTGCGCCGTTCAGGATCCAGGTCGGCGGTTGCAAAAACGTCAAGCCACTCGACCGCCAGCATAGGATCCGACCGGTCCGCTCCCAGCGCAATGATGATGGTGGCCGGCCAGCCTTTCCTGATCTCGCATAAAGCATTCAGGCAGTCGGGGGCCCGCAGGTCGGCGATCAGAACGGTGGCGCCGTATTGATAGAACCAGCGGTCAAGCGGTTCCCGATCATCAATGGGGTGGATGGCCACCATGGAAGACAGCAGTCGCAGCAGTCTGGAGACCAACGCATCGTCCTGGGTGTAAAGCAGGCATGAAGGAAGTGGTTTCATATGTCACTCTCCTCCGTGAGCAGCGGAAGATAGATTCTGAAAATGGTTCCTTCCCCCTCCGCGCTTTCTACTTCCACCGCCCCGTGGTGTTCCTGGAAAATGCCGTGAGAGACAGAAAGCCCCATGCCGGTACCTTCGCTCTTGCTTGTAAAGAAGGGGTCGAAAATACGGCTCACCTTGTCCGGCGGGATCCCTGACCCCGTGTCGATAATCTGCACTTTTATGCACGGGAGGGGTAATACCTTTGCGCTGTGGTGCGCCTTTGCAAAATTATATGAGCCATTGGATGTGTTTACGGTGAGAGTGCCTCCCCGCCCCATTGCGTCAATGGCATTCAGGTGAAGGTTGATGAGTGCCTGCGTAAGAAGATCCGCATCACCGGATATAAGGTCGGTGCCGGCCAGACATTTCTTGTGCAGGGCAATGTCTTTCTGCCGCAGCTGCTCATGGATGAGTTTGAGGGTGTGCTCGATGGTTTCGTGAAGGTGCATGGGATTCAGGGAGGGCTTGGCCGGTTTCGAAAAGCTCAGCAACTGATTTACAATCCGATCAATACGGGTGACTTCGTGCTCAACCAGAGATGAGAAGGTTTCCCTGAAATCGGCATCGCCAAAACGTCTCGGCAGTAATTGGGTGAATGTCTTTATGGTCACAAGGGGATTCTTGATCTCATGCGCCATCCCCGCCGCCAAGGTACCCACGCTGGCCAGCTGGTCTGTGCGCCGGATCTGTTCTTCCAGGGTTTTAATTTCGGTCAAATCCGTGAATACCAGCAGTGCGCCCATTGGTTTTTTATCATGCCCGATGAGATAAACCGTACCCATCCGGATGGAAATATGGTCGCCTTCTCCGGCGGGCAGCGAAGCATCGGAATTCCGCAGTTCATACTGGTCGGCGAGGGTCTTCTCAAATGCCTTGCTGATAGGTTTGGGCAGGACGTCAATATCCAATCCCATAACCTGGTCTGCACCAAGGCCCGTAATGCGCTGCGCCTCACGGTTAATCAGCGTAATTTTTCTGTCTGTATTAACGGCAATTACACCGCCGACCAGCTGGTCGAGCAGGATATCGTTGCGGATTTTGCTATCCTGCATCTGGGTATATAGATTGGCGTTATCAAGAGCCACCGCCAATTGGTTGGCGAGAATCTGTAGGGCATCCTGCTCGGTCCGGTCATAAATGCGCCCGCCGCGCCGCGACCCGAACAAGACCAGACCGCTCAGTCCGGCCGCGGAAAAAATCCCGACAGCCACGTTTATCGCTACTTCCTTGAGCTGACTTTCAGCGGCAGCAATCAAGGGGGTTTTCCGAATGCGGGTTAGGCTGTCACGGCACACAGGTTCTTTGGATGAATGGATCATCTCGATTATGGGAGAGGTTTTTGAAATCTGAATACGGGTTTCGTCGTAGGATGGGGGATACTGCTGGGTAAAGGTTCCATTATCCGTCGACATAATGACGACATGCTCCGTTCCCACGGCATCCATCAACAGGGTTGAAAAATGGGAGAGCAGCGCGTCAATGGTTGTAATGGACTGGAAGATTTTCCCCGCTTTTTTCATTGTTGCAGGCACATCCATGGCGTGAGTGGCGATTAGTTTGTTGGTTAAGTCCTGTAGTCGTCCCTGCGCCGGAATAAGCGAAAATGCCACGATAATCATTGCCATAATTTCAGAGTAGATATGATCTTTTACCGAAATAGCGGATAAAAGATATTCTATGCCCGTTTGCAACCCGACATACATGAGCACCAAGAATATAATGAACAGGGTATAGGCTACTATTTTCCGGAGGACAGCACCAACTTCCAAAATGCGGCGGGTAGCAATTCCATAGGCTATAGCAATGTTTACAGCAATCACGCTGATCGGGCCGAATTGACTGGTCTGGCTGTTGCCTACTATCAGGGGCAAAACTAGTGTCGACACAACCCCGACGATAAAACTAGCTGCAAATCCAAGCAAAATAAACTGAAACTCATAACGCTGGAGACCGGAGGATGTCCTGAAGTCTCTGAATGCGAAAATGCCCGCCGCAATACAGGTTGCTATGAAATAAACAACATAGATTACATAGCCCGGTCCGTAAACTGCTTCGGGAACGGTGGCGAAGCCGGACATCGCATCTTCGGGGATGACAACGTGGTGCATGAAAAAAGGTGACAGGCAGAGAACCGCCGCGCCAAGATTGAATACTAAGAAGGCGAACAGCTTCCGATAAATGCTGATCCAGGAGTGGTCATGAAATTTAATAGCGGCAAACAACAGCGAAAAACTTCCAGGGAAAAAAGCGGTAACGAAAGAGGCCGATCTGATCCAGAACGCCGCTCTCTGGGCATCTTGTGATAGAATCACCTGCAGGACGCTGAAGGTCCAAATAGCCATATGAATAGAGAGAACGAGAAACTGTTTATTAATAAGCCGCCGGCTGTTCGTCAGGAAAACCAGCAGGCCCAGAATAAGGGTGATTCCTATGGAGCAGAGCAAGGCGGCGTTCAAAAGCGGCATGAGTCCACCCTTTCAACAATTAAGCTGCTGTTGCTTCCCCCAAAGCCATGATTGTTTATCATAGCGGAATTACAGACCATTTTCCGTGGTGTTCTGGGAATATAGTCAAGGTCGCAAAGCGGATCGGGATTTTCATAATTCGTCGTGGGCGGTATAACATTCCGTGTCATAGACAGAGCGCAGGCGATAAGCTGCTGGGCTCCGGCCGCCGCAAGCGGATTTCCAGTCGCCCCTTTAATGGAGTTGACTGGTATGGCATATGCCCGGTTTCCAAAGACCTTCTTAATCATCTTGGTTTCAATAAAATCCAGATCTTCATCGCTGGGACCGTGCGCGCTGATGTGGTCAATATCTTCCGCCCGTTTGCCGGCATTCGCCAAGGCGGTTTGCATGCTTGTTGCCAGTCCTTCTCCAGGCGTCCCTCCAGGAGGATCCCCGCCACAGCCAAATCCCGAAATTTCCACATAAATTGTAGCTCCTCTTGCCCGTGCATGCTCTAGATTCTCCAGAATAATAACTCCGGCACCTTCGGCGATTACGCCTCCGTCACGTAGCAAATCAAATGGCCGGCTGGCTTTATGTGGAACCGCATTGTTTTTGGAAATCATACGAGCCATATTAAAAGTGGCAACGGTCAGTTCGGTAATGGGAGCGTCGGCTCCGCCTGTAATGGCAACATCCGCCTTACCTGTCCGGATACGATCTGCCGCCAGTGCGATGGCGTCCAGCCCGGCGGGGCATCCGGTTGATACGGTCATTGCTTGTGTGTTAATTCCAAGCAGATTGGTGATTGCTCCGGCGGCGGCTTGGGGAAGGGAGCTGATTGCCGCATTGGGGCTACAGGAGTCAGCCCCTCTTTTATTAATTCTCAGGACTTGTGTCTCAATCACTTCTGCGGCACTCGTGCTCACGCCGAAGATGACCGGGACAATCGACCCATTAAGATCCTTATGAACCGCTGCGTCATCAAGAGCCATCCGCGTGGCCGCTAAAGTTAATTGTGTAAACCGGGCCATCCTTTGAGGTTTATATTTTGCGTCGATATAATCCCTAGGATTGAAGTCACTGACTTCTCCCGCAATGCGGCAGCCTAGTTTTGATGCATCAAACAATGTGATAGGTCCGATGCCGCTTTCGCCGGCAAGAAGAGTCTTCCAGAAAGCCTCTTTGCCGATGCCGTTGGCAGCGAGTATGCCCAATCCGGTAATTACAACTCTATTACTCTTTATCACTCTTTGATATTCCCCCAAGCGAGGCGCTGACAGATCTCGCGCACCACCAACCCTGATATAATAGGATGTCCAATAATGAACATAGCCAACTATACGTTGTACATTTTCGTACACATTTAATATCAATATATTGTGCGTGGCAAGATTTATTACACCACCTATTGTCAAATTCAGAGGTGACAAGCCATTTTCAAAATGCTAGAAATTAGCTGTTTGTAAACTAAGAGAACAATCCTATATGGGGGGGAACAGATGCAAAAGAGAGCATTGATTACTGGTTTTAAGTACGTATATGTTTCGCTGCTGGCTGTTTTGGTCGGCAGTCTGTATGCAGACGGTTACCGAAATCCACCGCCGACGGCCGAGGGAATCGGCAAGTCCGGGGCCAATATGGTGTTTGCGGACGACGCCTCGGCCATTTTCTACAATCCGGCGAATCTGGCATTCCAGACCAATGTATCCGTTGTGCTGAATGCCACGTTTGCTCGATCCGAGAATACCTATGAAAACGGTGCAGGACAGAAGGCGGTTTCCGACGATCCGTGGCAGGTGCTACCCAATCTTTTTGTTTCAGTTCCGTTGGACGATGGTGTGACCACCATTGGTCTCGGAATAACCACTCCCTATGGACAGTCAATCAAGTATAATCAGAATGATTTGGTGAACATTCCTTCATTTATGGCCATGAACCCTCCCGCGATCCATGAGGCCGAAATCAGCCTGATAAACTTTAATCCGACGATCGCATTCAAACTTGGTGACCGGGTTGGCATCGGTGTAGGTGCGGACATCTATTATTCGACCTTAAAGTTTAAGCAATTTTATCCGTGGTCTGTCATTCCCCTTGGTCCCGATCAGGAGGCAGAGGCAGAGGCGGATGGATACGGGTTCGGTGGCAATGCTGGCATCACGTGGAATTTCATGGATCGACAGAGTCTGGCATTCACCTACCGCAGTGAAGTTAAGGTTGAATACGAGGGTGATCTGGATGTTACGCCAGGCGGCACGAATCCCTTTCAATTGGTAAACAGCGACTTTGAAATGGATATACGATATCCAACGGTCCTCGGTATAGGTTATGGCATTGGGATAACGGAAACGATCCGCCTTGAAGCTAATCTTGAGTGGTTGGAGTGGTCGGTCAATGAAACGCAGAAGGCAGATCTGGGAGCAAACGGCTCCATGTCCGTTCCGCAGAAATGGAAGGATACTGTTACGGTTGGTGTTGGTGGAGACTGGCAGTTCGCGAACAACTGGGTGTTGCGGGCTGGTTATGCGTTTATTGAATCTCCAATCCCGGACGAAACAATTTCCCCCATCCTCCCGGATGTCGATCGGCATGTCTTGAGCCTTGGTCTGGGGTATACTTATAAAAACCACACGCTGGATATCGCTTATGCCTACAGTATTTATGCAGATCGCGACAACAGCGGAAATGCCACAGCACTTGCGGCAGGATATCCGGGCGAATATGACATTGATTCCGACCTGCTTGGTCTGACATATTCGCTTACGTTCTAAGAAAAGGAGGGTCCCGTGGATTCCAAGCCGGAACAGAGCAAGATTCTCGTAATCGATGATGAGATCGGCGTACGCGAAAGCCTGCGCATGGTGCTTAAGAACGACTATGAAATATTCTGTGCGGACCGCGTCGATGCGGGGATAGAGCTACTGCGGGAGAAAAAACCGGATCTGATCATCATGGATATCCGCATGCCGGAAAAAACCGGTATCGAGGGCCTTCGTGAAATTAGGGAAATCGACCCCCATGTCTCCATCATCATGCTGACCGGCTATGGTGCTTTGGATACGGCTCAGGAGGCCATCCGCCACGGAGCCAACGATTATCTGGAAAAACCGTTCGATACGGATGAAATTCAGCAAGTCATCAAAAAATATGTGGAGCGGTCAAAGTTCGTTTTCCGCAAGCGTACGGCCCAAGAGGAGCTCCAGAAGCTTACACAGTCGCTGGGGCGCGAGGTGGGCCAGAAAAACAAGATGACCACGCTGGGCGCGGCTTCGTCGGAGCTGGTACGTGACCTGCGCAATCCGCTGACGATTATTCGTGGCTACCTCGACCTGCTCTCTTATGAGCTCAAGGAGAAGAGCGGCAGTGCTTCGCCGGATATGGATGAATATCTCGACCAGATCGAAAAAAATGTGGAACGGTGCACCGAGCTGGTTGAATCCTGGCGGGCGCTGGGCAAGTTTGATTATTCGCAGATGAACCGGCTAGACTTGCCGAAAATCCTCGCCGATTGTGTGCGGGAAGCTGAGCGTGAAGTCCTCGATGTTGCATTCGAGACAGAGTTCGATGGCACGGAAGAGCAGTTTGAGATTCTCGGTGAACGCGCGCAGATCAAGAGGGCCTTTCAGAACATCATTGACAACGCCGCACAAGCTGTGGCCGGTCGGGAGTCCCCCTGCATCAGGGTTTCGGGCAAAAAGGATGCCGAGGGTATAGAAATACAGATCCGGGATAACGGCTATGGGGTAGACACGCGGGAACTCCAATGGATATTTGAGCCGCTTGACACTGCGGCCAGCATAGAAAAGGGAACGGGGCTTGGGCTGTTCATCACAAAGAAAGTGATTGAAGAACACCAGGGCACCCTGAAATTTGAAAGCAGGATCAACGAAGGGACCATTGTGACCATCTGCCTGCCGCAGGCGCATATCGCGCTTGGTTACTACTCGCGCCCCGACTCCTTCTCCTGACGCCTTTACGGAAGAAAGCACCTATGGAAGACTCATCCTCTGTCAGTCGGGCGATTGATTCCTGGATCGGGGCAATTGGCCCGGACAAAGTCATTACGGATCCCGAGCTTGTTCAGCCCTACGCCAATAGTGTCTGCGCCAGCAGACGGGAAATCCCCTGCATCCTCAAGCCGGGTTCCGCAGACGATGTTCGGAAAATTGTACAAGTGGCAAACCGGTTCCTTGTTCCGCTTTATCCCGTCAGTTGCGGTCGCCAGTGGGGCATGGGTTCCAGACTGCCCGTCCAGACTGGATCGGTGATTGTCGATCTCAGCGGCATGAATCGGATCTTGGAAATCAGCGAACGGTTTCACTATGTTGTGGTTGAACCGGGGGTCACGCAGAAACAGCTCATCGATCATATCAAGGAGAAAAACCTCTCCCTCATGCTCAACGTCACCGGCTCCACCTCCGACACCAGCCTGATCGGCAACGCCATGGATCGCGGTGTGGGATACTTTAATTCCCGCGCCGAAGGCATATCCAACATGGCCGTCGTGTTGGGCAACGGGGAAACCATCCAGACTGGCTTTGGTCATTTTGAAGGAGCCAAGACACAGAATCTTTATCACCACGGCATCGGCCCCAGCCTCGACGGTCTGTTCCCGCAGGGGAATTTCGGAATCGTCACCTCCGCCTGTATTGACCTAATGCCGAAACCCGAAGCTCATATGGCGGTGATTGCCAAAATCGACAGCGAGGAAAAGCTCCCTGCTCTTATCGAAGCGCTCGCCGGGCTTCGCAGCCGCGGCATTTTTCAGACGGTGGCACATATTGGCAACCGCGAACGGTCATACATTACCCTGTCCCCCCTTCTTTACGAACAGCTCATGGAGCATGGCGAAACGCCCGGTGCTGAGCTGCGCGCCCGCGTCGTCCAGATGCTGGAAAAGGGCGGCTTTGGTCCCTGGAGCGCCGCCATCGGCGTGCTCGGCACCAAGGTGCAGTTGAAACTGGCCAAGAAAGAGTTTAAGAAGGCCCTGCACGGCATCGCCAAAACCATGTTTCTTAACGATTCCATTATCAGCACGGCCAAGGCGGCATCCAGCAGACTTTCATTCATTCCCTACGTCCGCGAACAGCGCATGTTGCTGTTGGCAGTGGAGCCGGTCTACAACTTCACCCGCGGCGAAACCACCGACAAATCCCTGAAGGCCGTCTACTGGCCCGCCGGCGATTTTGACAATCTTGACGAACCGGATCCCGATCAGAGCAACAGTGGACTGCTCTTCTGCCTGCCCATCATTCCAGCCATTGGAAACACGGTGCTCGAAGTCGTCACCGACACCCGCGAAACCTTTGCGCGTCACGGCTTCGAAGCCGCCATCACCGTCAACCTTATGGACACCAAAGCCATGGAAGGGGTCGTCAGCCTCGCGTTCGACCGTCGCAACGAAGAGCAGGCCAAGGCCGCGCACGACTGCATTCAGGAGATGGAGGCGCGCTATATTGAAACAGGGTATCCACCATACCGCGTCGGCATCAACTCCATGCATCAGGTTGTCAAAGAGGACGACACCTTCTGGCAGACGGTCCGTGACCTTAAAAAAGTGCTCGATCCCAACAACATTATCGCCCCCGGTCGTTACAACCTCATCTGAGTTCCAGGGCCTGGAAGATGACCGTCACGGTTTTCCTGCCATTGGAATCATGAACTATTAATACGCCTTTAACGGCTCCAATCAGTGGAAAAACAGTCGGAAATCTTTCCAAACCTTGGAACAGCAACACTTTTTGCGCAAACTGGCAACTTATCCCTTGCCCCGAATTCGTCATTCCGCTAAAAACCAGTTGCAAACTTTGAGGGGTTGAAATTGGTCGATAAACCGAAAGGAAAAAACATGAAAAAGTTACTGATGATACTTGGCATAGTCCTTGTAGCCGGTTTGGTTCAGGGAGAACTGATTACATTTGAATTCGGCTCTGCCGGGGCATCCGGTCTGGATCTGGACGAACTCCATATCGGAACAACTACCATCTCAGGCGTTGTCATGACTGCGACGGCAGGAAGCGTTGTGGGAGATGAGTTCAACCAAACAGCTACTTCATTCGGCATCAATGCTGCCGGGACGGGCGATGATACGGATCAGATCGATGGAGGTTCCATGGTAGATGAATTCATGACCTTCTACTTTGATAAGCCTGGCACGCTGGTAAGCATCGACTTTGGCTCCCTTATAACTGGCGACTCGGACACAGGGAATGTATTTTCTGCCGCCGCATCTCTGAATCTGGACTTTCATAATGACAACACAGACGGATCGGATGTGCTGACTGTGGGGTCGAATTTCCTGGCTGGAGCCGCTAATTCCTTCACCATTTCATATAAGTCGGGCAATGGATTTGCACTTGAAGGCATTACCATTGATGCCATCCCGGAACCGGCGACCATAGGCCTGTTGGGTATGGCGTGCGTGGGACTGTTCTACAT
>JAIPIO010000054.1 GCA_021734595.1 Kiritimatiellales bacterium
AATTAGTTCCTAATCAAACAAGATAATCGACGATTTCTTCGGCATCGGTTACAGACTGGATATAGGCAACCACCGCGTCATGTTCGGGATAAACGCAGTAGCGCTTGAATGCTTCTTCATCTTCAAAGGAGCTGATCAGACCCACATCAAAGAACGATGCGCCATAGGCTCCGATATTGATCCCGACTTCATATTCCCTGACTTCCGGAATAATGCCCGGCAGCGTGTTGAGGCGTCGTTTCACTTCCACGGCCAGCTCTTCCTTGGTCATTCCATCGACCGAATCCTTCAGTTTCCACAATACGAGATGCTTATACATTCAATTTTCCTCTTTTACTGGGTAGGGACGGCTCGCCGAGCTGTCCGCGGCGCGCCCGACGGTCACGCCCTACCATTAAATTCCATCTACAATCTGCCGAACCTCGGCCGCGCGGGCGGTGATGCCGGCCCAATCCTCGTTCAGCACCAGTTCTTTCTTCACAATCCATGATCCGCCGATCACGGGCACGTTGTCTTCTTTCAAATAGGCAACCATGTTGTCCGAGGTCAACCCGCCCAGCGGAAAGTATTGAATCCCCAGATGTTTGTAGGGCGCCGACATGCTCCGCAGATACGCAACGCCTCCCGCGGCTTCGGCCGGAAAAAACTTAACCAGCCGGCAGCCCAGCTCGATCGCGGCTTCGAGGTCGGACGGTGTGGTGATCCCCGGCGCAAAAGGCAGGCCCACCTCCTGCGCCGCACGGATTACCCGCGGATTCATGCCGGGGGCAACACCGAAGTCCGCTCCAGCATCCTTGACCTCCATCACCTGCCCCGGCGTCAGGATCGTTCCAACACCTGCCAGCATATCCGGCACCTGCTCGCAGATTGCCCGCAGCGCATCCAAGGCTGCCGGGGTGCGCAGTACCAGTTCCATCACGCTGATGCCGCCGGCCAGCAAGGCTTCGGCCAGCGGTACCGCATGCTCCACCTTGTCGACTGAAAAACCGGCGACCACGCGCGCGGCTTCCAATCGGTGGAACATCTCTTTAGGGAATTCCGGCATTATTCAGCAACTTCCATGAACTCAACGGGCGACCCGTTGTGAGTAATGAACGCAACACGCACACCTTCGCCCGGCGAAAAGGTCTCGACGAGAATCTCTTTTCCTTCCAGTGCGGCCTCAATGTTATCGACCTGATAGGCCACATGCGCAACCGTTTGCATCAGTTCCGGCATGGGACTGTCCGCATCGAACTTCACCCATTCAATACCGAATTCATCATTGCTGAAATCCGTGTAGTGGATTTTTCCGGGCTCGTAGAATCCGTCCCAGTTTTTCTCGCCGGTCGTCGGAATTCCAATATGGCTGAATTTATGATCCATTGCTTTCTCCTTTGTTATTTTTCGATCAATACGGATACGCGTTTGAGCGTCAGGTATTCCTGAAGGCTGTAGCGCGAACAATCCTTGCCGATTCCACTCTGTTTCAGGCCGCCGTGCGCCAGCTGCACCGAATAGTGCGGCTCGTTGACGCATACGCTGCCCGATTTGATATCGCGAGCGGCGCGCAACCCGTTCGTCAGGCTGGAGGTAAACACATACGCCGCCAAGCCGAACTCCGTATCGTTGGCCAGCGCGATTTCGTCGTCCGCATCGGTGTACTTGATGATCGGAAGCACGGGACCGAAGATTTCTTCGTAGGCCACCTTCATCTTTGTGCTCACATTCTTGAGAATGGTCGGCTCCATGAAATAGCCCTCGCCTGCCACGGCTTTGCCGCCGCAGACAATTTCCGCACCCTCGGCCACGGCGGCTTCCACCAGACCCAGCACAAACTGCCGCGCCTTGTCGGTGATGACCGGCCCCATCTCCACTTCCGCCGCACGCTCCTTGGCGCACTGGACAAACTCGTCGTAGACCGACTCGTGCACGAAGCAGCGGTTGGGCGAAACACAGACCTGTCCGCAGTTGGCAAACTTAAGGTCGACCGTCTTGTTGGCCGCATCACGGATGTCGGCATCGGGATAGACCACCACCGGCGCATTGCCGCCCAATTCAACGGAAAAGTGCTTAATGCTGGAGCAAGCGTTCCCCATGATTTCAAGGCCGCCGCGGGTCGAACCGATCATGGTCACCATGGCCGGAATGTCGCTTTTCAGCAGCACTTTGCTGACATCGTGGTCGCTGCTGGTGATCATGTTCACCACGCCGTCCGGCACGCCGGCTTCCTTGGCCAGATAGGCGGTCTCCAGCGATGCGAGCGGAGTCACGGTCGAAGGCTTGATGATGGCGCTGCAACCGGAAGCCAGTACCGGACCCAGCTTGTAGCCAACATTCAGCAGCGGAAAGTTCCATGCCAGGAATCCCACGGCAACACCCAGCGGCTGGCGCAGCATGTAGTGGAGGAAACGTCCATCCGGGTCGTGGATAACCGGCTGGTCAAGCCGCTCGAATTCCTCCACGAAAAAGCGCAGGCAGGTGGTGAGCATGCCGAAGTCATATTCGGCGTTGTCCTGCGGTTTGCCGGTCTCCGCCATGAGCAGCTTAATAATCCGTTCGCTGTTTTCGTCGAGCAGATCGGCATAGCGAAGAATGATTTTCTTGCGCTCGCCCGGTGTCATGGCAGACCAGGTCTTGAAACCCTGATCGGCGGCCTCGAGTGCGGACTGCATGCTGGCTTCAGTCGATTCAGGCACCTGGCCGATAATCTGGCCGGTGGAAGGGTTGACGACATCAATGACGGCATCCGTGGTGACAGACTGGCCGTTGATCAACATGGGATAGGTTTTAACTGACATATGTTTCCTCCGTTTTTTGAACAACAAATTTTTCCATCGCCGCGCGATCCGGTTCGACTCCGAGCCCGGGCGCTGTCGGCACCTTAACGCCGCCGCCGGAAATTTCCAAG
Organism: Kiritimatiellales bacterium; assembly: GCA_021734595.1. Lineage (GTDB taxonomy): Bacteria > Verrucomicrobiota > Kiritimatiellia > Kiritimatiellales > Pontiellaceae > JAIPIO01. The sequence goes on from JAIPIO010000054.1 coordinate 2,891, forward strand.
GCAACGGCATACATTTCGTCGCGCATCGGGTTGGACGTGCGATCCGCTTCGAGCAGCGGCTCGGCGACCTCGGCCCGTCCCGGCTCGACATAGGTTGTGGCGAGGAAATGCGTGGCGCTGGCCAGGTTCAGCATCGTGCCCCACGCATGCGGCACCACGTTGATGCCCAGCGACGACGCAATGGAACGTATCTTCAACGCCTCGGTCGGCCCGCCGCAATACGACAGGTCCGGCTGGGCAATCTGTACGCCGCCCTTCGACAGCAGTTCCTGGAATCCCCAGCGGGTCTGTTCGCACTCGCCGGTGGCGATGGGCACATCCAGCCTATCCGCCAGCTGGCGGAACAAACCGGTATGCTGGGGTGCCAGCGGCTCCTCGAACCAGGCATAGTTGTGTTCATCCAGCACGCGCCCCACTTCGATCGCTTCCGGCAGATCGTAGGCGTGGTTGGAGTCGGCCATCAGCCGTGTTTCAGGAAACGCGCGGCGCAGCTCCGCCGCGAGCTTCTTGTCGAACGCAATATTCTTTCCCACCTTGATCTTGAGAGCCTTGTAACCCTGCTCCACGTAGTCACCGGCTTCGGTGAGGATGGTTTCCAACAGTTGGGGCTCGGGCTCCTTGCGGAAATACATGCCGGTGGCATAGCACTGCACCGTGTCGCGCACGCGCCCACCCATCAGCTCCGAGGCGGACACGCCCAGCAGCTTGCCCTTCAGGTCGAGCAGCGCCATGTCCAGACCGGACATCGCCCCCATCATGATGCCTTTCATCGCGAAGTCGAGCGATGCCCGCCAGCAGTGCTGCCAGGCCGCCTCGTTCTGTAGCGCGTCCCTGCCGATCAGCAGGGGCGCATAGAACGAACCGACTGCCGATTGCGTCACCTCGGCGGGGCCGTAGCACTCGCCCCACCCGCTCGCACCGGAATCGTCGACCACTTCGATCAACAAGGCGTTGCGGGTGTCGTAGTGCCACTGCGAAAAGCCGAACGACTCCTCGAGCTTATGCTGCAGGCGATAGGTTTTAATGCATTCAATCATGGAACTACTCCGTCATGGCCGAAACCGCCGGCACGTCGATGGTCGGTGCCGCCGAATCATCCGCCTTGAATGTGCCTGCATAGGAGAGCGATCCTGCCGCCAGCACAATGAGAGCCACACCCACAAAAACCAAGTTGAGCGCTTTGCCCGCCCCTTTCCATTCGCCGGTAATCATGGCGGCGATATTGCTGACAATCAAAGACAAGGCCAGGAAGATCGGAACGGCAATAATCGCGCCGATGTCGCCCATCATGGCGCTCCCCTGTCCCATGGTGCCAAGCGCGGCAAACCACAGCAACCCCGTAACCACCGCCCAAAGCGCCGCCTTGCCCGCACCACCGGTCTGTTCGGCAATGATCTTTTTGTTCTTCGCCAGCAGAATCAGTGCATAGCCGGCGTTCATGACCAAGGCACCCAGCAATACGACAACCCAACGAGCCAACGCCCCATTGCGGACAATCGCTCCGTGTGCTTCGGCAATCTTGCCGATCTCGCCCGTGTTGTTGAATCCAACGAAAAGCAGCGAGGAGAGCAGGCTGCTGACAACCGCAATGATCAATCCTTTACGGAACTCCGCTCCCTTTTTGATCCCTTGCAACTCCTGTCCGGCTTCCGCGACGATTTTATCCCGCTTCAGGCCGGCAATAGTTACCACATAGAGTGCCAGGCCATACAATACCAAGCCGAGAATGGTGAATGGAACACTGGCAGGAACAATGGTGTCGGCACCTTGGATCAGTGCGATAACGGTCGCAGCGATACCGCACCCGCCCATAACGATACCATAGGTCAAAGACATGCCGATATAGCCGACTGCAACGCCGAACATAATTCCGCCAATGCCCCACAAGAAGCCCATGGTCGCACCGGCGACAACCTCATTCGTCGGCGCTTCGGAGATGACGGCGAACAAATCCGGCACAACGATGATCGCCCAGATCAACGGGAAGAGCAACATCGCTACGACGGACTGTATTACCCACCACGCTTCCCAGCTCATCGGTTTAACATATTTCATCCCCAGGCCAAACGTGCCCTGGAATACACTCGCCAGAACAACAATCATAATCGGCAGCATCAACTCATTCATTTACCATCCTCCTTTGTTTGAACAGGGTAAGAACGTCGCATAGTTTATGCGAAATAGGAATTGCGGATTTTACAATTGATATGGCCGATCCTACATTCGCTGAATACGACTTCCAGTGTTTGGAATAATCGAGCCAGCTGTTTCCAATGACTGGAAACCAGAAGGTAAAGGTATTCCTGCCACTGTAGGCCCGGTCCCCGACCGGGCGCGTCGGATGAGGGCTTCCGGCCTACAACTACGACGGTAGCCACAGTTTCCAGTGGTTGGAACTGTATCGACCATCATGTTCCATTGGCTGAAGGGACAACTTCCCGAGTGAGGCCACGTTGCCATGCCCAACTCGGCTCACGTGGTTCGACGTCCGAACATCGGAGCAGAAGCGACTCCGCGCCCGCCACTTTTCCGGACATTGGAAAAGCTGTGGACGGAATTCCCAACCATTGGAACGGGTGCCCGCAGATGACGCGGATGGACGCGGATTAATGGAAGCAACCGACCAGGGCGACTTCCCTTCATGTGGGGCAGACTTTCCAGTCTGCCCGCCACTTTTCCAGCCAGTGGAACATGTGCCCGCAGATGACGCGGATGGACGCGGATTAATGGAAGCAACCGACCAGGGCGGCTTCCCTTCATGTGGGGCAGACTTTCCAGTCTGCCCATGTGAAAAGGGGAAAAGGATTTCTCCGATGGGAAGCAAGGCCATTCTCAAAATCCTTTTTCCCTACCCGTTTTGAGTTGATTGGAAAAACATACAAGAACCTGCGGCGCTGGACATCCCCCAAGGCAGCTCCGCACTACCAACGTTTCTTTGAGTTTCCGACGCAAAAGGAGTTTACAACTGAGTTGCAGGCAATGAAGGATGCCTTGTCGAAACAACCATCACTGGAATTGCCGAAGAAGGATGGGACACGACAAAAGGCCTTTACAATCTATGCTTGGAATGTATTCGGAAAAGATGGCATCGTTGCGCCAACAAAAGGCAAACGCTACATGATGCTTGAGTGTATCAAGGGAGTTTTCGGCAAGGCCCCGGCATCCGACATGAACACGAAAGATCGACAAGTCGAACAATCTCCTGCCGGCGACGTCCTAAAGGCCGCACCGAAGGAGTGACGTTCCTAAAACATTTCAATCCGACGCGCGGGCTGGTTTTGCTTGCGATATTCGCTGGGCGTCGTGCCCGTGGTTTTCTTGAACTGCCGGCTGAAGTGGGAATAGTCGCTGAAGCCGACCTTGTAGCAGACATCGGTAATGTTGTCGCAGGTATCGCGAAGCAGCACGCACGCCTGCTCGATGCGCAACCCCGTCAAATAGTTCAAGAATGTCGTGCCGGTCGCATGTTTGAACAGCATGCAGAAGTAGCTGACGGAAACCCCGCTCATGGCCGCCATTTCCTGAAGTGTCAGCGGCTGTTCAATATGGTCGTGCATGTAGTTGAGCGCCTTGTGCAGTCCTTCGCTGTATCGCGATGTCGGAATGGTAAAAACCTTCCCCACCTGCTGCGCCACGCTGTGATCCTGTTCATAGCCATCGGCCATGCAGGCCAGCAGGTTGAGGAAATCGCACCGGATCCGGGCAAAGTGCGAATCCGACCGGATCCCCTCGCCCTTCTGCAACCGCTGAAATATCTCAACAACCTGTTTGCGCCGGGCCGGCGGAATCGGCAGCAGAACGGCCGAAACACCGTCATCAGCCAGCGACAGAAACGGCTTGAAAAAATATTTGTTCGGCGAGTTGGACGCCTTCAACTCCTCCAACGAATGGATGCTCGAATCGACCACCTGCGGCATGAAACTACAGCAATAGGCGACCGCGGGTCGTTTCTGCTGACGGCTTTCCAGCAGATGCTGCACGTAGGGCTTCGTAATCAGCAGGTCGCCGGCCTTCAGAACAATCTCTTCAGTCTTCAGACGGTTCAGCAGGGAACCGCGGACCACAAAGAGCATTTCAAAGAACTCGTGCCGGTGGAAATCCGTTTGCACCAAAGGCCGGCTAACCACCCGGTCGGCAGCAACCGGGAACGCGCTACCCACAAACAACTCCCTACATGTCACTAAAAAAGGCATAAACAAAACTCCAACAACACCGCTCCACAATCTGAATAAATAGCAACGAATGTAGGAAAAGCAACTAATCCATTCCACCGGCCCATTCGTTGCCAGTTGAATTTATCTGCCAAAGCTTCCGGAAAAGCTCCATTCCCTCCAATACCTTACCATCCACCTTGTAGATGATAGTATCACGCAAATAGTCATGGAAAAGTTTTCCCGGACATTGGAACTGTTCGGCGTAGCGCACCGCGATTTTTTCCAATGATTGGAAACCTTTTCCCAATGACTGGAAGGCAACGGCGGACAGTTTTCCAATGTTTGGAAAATCCTTGCGGACGCCCCACACCGCGAAAACAAACGGCAGACCGGTCATCTCCTTCCATGCTTCTGCCAGATCAATGTCGCCGGCCGTCGCGGGTTCCGAACAGAGCGCGCGGTCGCCGATCACCACCACGGCGTCAGCCTCTTCGCCGTCGATCATTTCCACCTGTCGGCATGGAGGGACAGCGTCCCCGCTGTCCGCGGACGCCGGGGACGGCGTCCCTCCAGAAAAGTGGTTTTCCAGCAGGATTTTGGCGAGCATGTTAGAGGTGCTCGATGCCGGGTCCCTGCCGACCGTCTGAACCTGCTCCAGCGGGACATTGCATTTCAACAGGACACTCTGCACGGCACCGTCAGCGGCCACCCCCAGCCCTTCGATCATCGTAAGTTCCGGGTTGCGGAAAAGATCCACCACCGGAATCAGTGCGGCATCGGTTTTACCGGACAGAAGATCGCCCACCAACTGCGACGGGTGGCCATAAATCACTTCGGCATCCAGGCACTCGATCAGCGGCGCGGCATTGCTGTACGGCGCCGCCGCAAAAATAAATTTCCCGTCTCTAGTCATGACAAATTATTTGCAACGAATGAATGTAAAGCAACGAATTATTCAGCGGACAGGAATCGTTGCTTTACATTCATTGCTACTTCCTTCCTGAGAATATGGATATTGCACCAAATGCCAACGGTCTGTGCCGCACATCTTCAAATCCGGCTGTTTCAACCATTTCTACCACGGCATCCGGCGCGGGGAAATCCTCAATGGAGGCGATCAGGTATTTATAGGCCGAGCCCCCGCCCATCATTTTTCCAATGATTGGAACCAGCGGCGTAAAGAGCCTGTAGCCAAAACGCACCAGCCCGTTTTGCGGGTAGGTCGACTCAAGGATCACCAGCTTGCCGCCGGGCTTCAAAACCCGCAGCATTTCCACCAACGCCTTTTGCCGATGCTCGATATTCCGGAAGCAGAATCCCGAAACAATCCCGTCGTAGGTGTTGTTTTCATTCGGCAGATTCATCGCATCGCCCACAACAAACGAAACAGGAAACTCCCCTGCCTTGTTTTGTGCAAGCTCCAGCATCTGCTCCGCAGGATCAATCCCGGTCACTGCCGCGCCCGGCGCCAGCCGCAGAATCTCAAATACCAGATCACCGGTTCCGGTGCCGATGTCGAGATAGCGACCTCCATCAAACGGATTTAAAAGGCAGATTGCCTTGCGCCGCCACGATCTGTCCATACCCAGCGAGATGGCATGGTTCGCCGCATCGTAGTTTTTCGCGATGCGATCAAACATTTCGCGGTTCTGCTCCGCGGATATCAGCGTATCGCGGTCGCGGCTCATAGCGAAATACCGTAGCTGTACCAGTTGTCGTTGACGCGCTTTTCAATTTGGGGATCAAATTTGACTGGAAGGCGATAGCCTTCCTTCCAGGTGGCATCGATCAGTAGTGGCGGATGAAGGATGAGTTTGTTGCCGCGCACCTCGCGTTCCGCCGGATGGATATCCATGTAGGGATCGAAGCGCGTGAACCAGCCCCACAACGCCATCATATCGCTTTCAATATCCACGTCGTCTGAGACCGCGACGTGGAGTACATACTGCTTCGCGACCGGATGGTTCTTCAGCGCGTCCTGCACCTCTTCCCTTTTCCAATCCTTGGAAACAACGAAAATCAAAACTCCCTCGCCCAGCGCGCGCAGCGCGCGGATGCCCGGGTGCACGTCGGCCGGTTGCGGCGGCGAGGGCGGCGCGGGACGCAGCGGTGAATTTTTTCCCTTGTTGGCCAGCAGCAGCAAGCGGCTGCCGAAGTTGATCGCCGGCCCGGTAAAGTCGAGCGTGTCTTGTGCAGTCGGTGCCAGCAGATGCAAGCCATCGACCGGATCGAGGTGTTCGCGCAACGCGCGGCTGACCGCATGGAAGTCGCGCACGTTTACATCGTTGTCCACCACCATCAAAACCTTAGTCAGCGAAAGCTGTCCTTCGCCCAGCACGCCCAACGCATATTTCAACGCCTCTTTGCCATAGCGCTCGTTGACCGACATCGCCGCCAGCGGATGGAAGCCGGTCTCGGCATACGACCACAGGTCGGTAATGCCCGGCTTGATCATTTTCAGCAACGGAACACACATTTCCTGCAACGCATTGCCGATGTAGAAATCCTCCTGCGGCGGCTTGCCGACCACCGTCGCCGGATAGATGGCATCCTTGCGCGCCAGTACGCGGTCAACGCGGTAGACCGGGAAACCGGCCGAGTGGGAATAGTGGCCCAGATGGTCGCCGAACGGCCCCTCGCGGCGGTCGTCGCCGGTCTTGACGCAGCCTTCGAGAATAAATTCCGCCTGCGCCGACACCTTGTGGCCGGTCTTCTTGCGGTTCAGCACCTCCAGCGGCCTGTCGAGCAGCAACGCCGCCAGCAGGCGTTCGTCCATTCCTTCCGGCAGCGGCGCAATGGCCGCCAGCGTCAGGGCCGGCGGACCGCCCAGCACCACGCTGACCGGCAGCGGCTGCCCCATCGCACAGGCTTTCTTAAAATGGAATCCCCCGCCCTTTTCGATCTGCCAGTGCATGCCGGTGGATGAATCGTCGTAGCGCTGCATGCGGTAGATGCCAAGGTTGCCGCCGCCCGTTTCGGGGTCGGCCGTGTGTACCAGCGGCAGGGTGAAAAAGTGTCCCCCATCCAGCGGCCAGCATTTCAGTACGGGCAGCTCGTTCAGGTTGGCGGGTTCGTGTATTTCTTCCAGCACCGGGCTGGAGCCGACGGTCTTCATCCGCATTTTCAGGCATTGGAAAATTTTCTTCCGGTTTTTCCAGACATTGGAAACCGTCGGCGGCATCAGCTCCTCCGCCAGTCCCGCCATCTCCTCGCCGATCTCCGCCGGCGGACGGCCGATCACCAGTTCCACCCGTTCCTTCGTTCCATAAAGGTTGCTGACGATGCGGTATGGCGAGCCCTTCACGTTTTCAAACAACAGCGCCGGACCGCCCGCCGCCAGCACCTTGTGCTGAATGATGGTGATCTCCTGGTCCGGGTCGACCTCCGCCGTCACGCGCACCAGTTCGCCGCGCATTTCCAGCGCCTGGATAAATTCCCTTAAATCCCTGAAGCTCATCGGACATCTTCCCATGTGGTTTGTGCGGGCTGGCCTAGTATGGCAAGGACTCGGTCGATGTAGGCATCGATCAGCTCAGCCATGGTTACTTCCGACGGATCGCGCCCGGCCGCCATGTAGAACGGTGGCGAGAGCGGCATGATGGTTCCGCCGGCGGCGGCGACCTGCTCGGCATTGCGCACATTGATCAGCGTCCAGGGTGTTTCGCGGACGCAGAGGATCAGCTTGCGCTGTTCCTTCAAGTGGCAGTGCGCCGCACGGGTGATCAGCGTGTCACCGACTCCGTTGGCAATCTTGCCGAGCGTGTTGACGGTGCACGGCAGGATCACCATTCCAATGGTTGGAACCGAGCCAGAGGCAATCGGCGCGGTGAGGTCGGAATCGTTCCAGACATCGGAAGCCAATGCCGCCAGCTCCTCGAACGGGCCGCATTCGTGTTCGTAGACATGCCTGCCCAGCTCGCTCGCCACGAGCGTTACCGGCCACGGCGACTTTTCAATCAGCGCCTTTGCTGCATAGACGCCCGTCGCGCCTGTCAAAACCACAACCAAATTCATTATTAAGCTCCAAGTATAACCACAAACGCCCCGGCGATGCCGGCGATGGCGAAAATCGGGAAGAACCTAACATGCACCGGGATGCTCGGCAAGTAGGCGACGGCGAATGCCGCAATGGAAACCGCCGCCGCGATTCCTGAAAACAGACCGTCAACAAGGATGAGCAGCGTGGCAATTGCAACGAGATGGGTTGCCGCCGCGATCCACTGCGCACGGACCGCACCGAAGGCGGCAGGAATGCTGTGAATACCGACGGTGCGATCGGACTCAATATCCAACAGCGCGTAAATGATGTCGTTTCCGCTCATCCAGCAGAAGGTAAAGAGAGTAATCAGCAGCACCTCGGACGAGAACGCAATGCCGTTGGTGACGGCCACAAAGGCGCCGAGCGGGGCGAGCGCCAAGCAAAGACCGATCCCGAAATGGCACAGGATCGTAAAGCGCTTTAGCAGAGAGTAGAGCGTCAGGGGCACAAGAGGCACGAGCGAGAGCTTGAGAACGGTGGTACCGAGCAACGTGCAACCTATGAAGTAGATTGCAAGCCCGACCAAAGCCACGGCCACCCCCTGGGCCATGGAAAGCTTTCCCGACGGTAGTTCGCGGTTTTTGGTGCGGGGGTTTTTTGCATCGATATTGCGGTCGAGAATCCGGTTTGCCGCCATGCCGAAGGTGCGGGCTCCAAGCCCGACCAACGCGATCAACGCCAACTTGGAAATCGGCGGGCAGCGCCCCCCCGCCCCGAGCCACGCCCCGGCAAAGAGCAGCGGCAAACTGAAGATGGTGTGCTCGACCTTGGTGAAGGAGTGGAGCTTTTTCCAGATGTTGGAAGTTTCCGCCGGTTGGTTTTCCAGACATTGGAAAACCGCATCGGCCACTTTTCCAGAGACTGGAGCGATGTGCCGCTGGATATCCTCCTTGCCGTTGTGGTCGCCGAAGTCGGTAACGCCCTTGAGCATGATGCAGGGAACATTCCTTTCGGCGCAGACTTCAGCCACCGCATGGCCCTCCATATCCACCAGTTCGCCAAACTCCGACAAGGTTTTTTTGCGGTCCGGTTGGAATACGGGTCTATCGACGGTTACGAGTCTTTTGGATGGAAACAGGTCCTTCCGTTCAAACGCAACGAGGCTGGAAGCCTCGTCTGCATTAATGGCCGATGAAACACAGAAAACCGTGCCGCGCTCCACATCATCAACCAATGCACCGCAGACCCCGGCATTGATGATTGAAGTCGCGCCCTTTTCAATCAACTCTCCGGCCGCTTTGCGGGCGACCGTCCGGCCCATCCCGGAAATGATCACAACGGCGCTATTTTCTAGCTGATAAACGTGGAATGGTTTTTCGCTGAGTTGAACCGCAAGTCCACGCGAGAGAAACGGTCTGGCTTCCTCCATTGTGGCAAACAGAATTCCGATCATGGAATAACTCCGGCAGCCCGGGCCAACTCCTCCAGTTTGGCAATGGCACGGTGGCCTTCATCACCCAGCTCCAGGGTGAATGGATTTACATAGGTTTGGATATGCTGGTGAATCACCGGATTCTTCAGTTCCTGCGCATGGGACCTGACATAATTATTTGTTTTTTCAGGGTTCAGCAAAGCATAGTGGATCGAGCTTTCCAGCACATCCTCAAACCGCCCGGTGACATCGTCATCCAGTGATCGGCGCGCCGCAATACACCCAAGGGGCGTCGGGCAGCCGGTCTTCTTTTCCCACCAGTCACCCAAATCCACCAGACAGTGCAGTTTCCGCTGCGGCAGAATAAATCTCCCCTCATGGATAATCACCCCGGCATCCGCCTCGCCGTTTTCGACCATGTCCATAATCCGGTTAAAGGGAACAAACGAGCGGTTGCGCGCCTCCGGCGCCCACAGGCTGAGCAGGAGGTTTCCGGTGGTGTATTCGCCCGGCACGGCAATCCGGCAGCTGCTCAGCTCGGAGCGGTCCATCTCCTTGCGGGTGACAATCAACGGCCCGCATCCGTGCCCGAGCGCCGCGCCGCACCGCAGCAACCGGTAGCGATCCTTAAGAAGCAGCCAGGCATGGAAAGACAGTTTGGTGATTTTAAATGTGCGGTCAAAGGCTTTGCGGTTGAGCGTTTCGATGTCGTGGAGCCGGATTTCAAACTCAAAATCTTTTATATCCACTATCTTTTTAGCCAACCCGTAAAACATGAACGTATCATTGGGGCATGGCGAATATGCAACACTCAGTTTCAAAACAGCCTCCCTTGTTTTCCGCATATTTACGGTCTACAGCACGGGAGTCCAGCCTTTTCATTCCTCAGACTGTTTTAATCCAGCGGATTTCTGAAAGCGGCTGAAAAAAATTATTCAAGGTGCGCATTATAAGCATTTGACGCGAACCGCCAAACTCCCATACCCTTGCCGGTATGGAACCTTTTTCATTAAAAGCCTGCTATGCCAAGGCGTGGAAATCTTTCGCCAAATGGTGGATCCCGCTCTGCCTGATTTCCGGCATCCTGCTGGTTTTCGAGGTGGGTCCCCGCCTGATGATGCGTGCGGAACAGCAGGACGTCCAAGCCAGGTTTGCCGAGATGGTTAGGGCGATGCAGCAAGGCGATATGAATAAAATTGAAGCCGCGCTGCTGAACACACAGCAGGCCATGAACAGGGCCACGAAAAAACTTATCAAGCTTACCGCGTATGTATTTCCCTTTGCGGCCCTGCTGACCGTCATTTTGTTGATGTATTCCAATGCAGCCGTCAAGGATCGGCGAAACAACCGATCGCCGGGAAAGCTGGTTTACATTGCCCTGGTCCACATTGGCCTCGCGGTTTTCAAAGGCATCGCGTTTTTCTTTTTCATCCTTCCCGGGTTCTACCTCTACATCAAGCTGCTTTTTGTCTCGCTCATCATGCTGGAGGAAGACCGCGGGGCGCAGGAATCGATCCGTGCCAGTTGGCAAATGACCGACGGGAATTTCTGGAACCTGTTCCTGCTTGTTTTCCTCAACACCGCGCTGCAAATGGGTTCCCTGCCGACCATCATCGGCTTCATCCCCGCCACCGGTTTTGCCAACACGGCCCGCGCCGCGGCATACCACCAGCTCAAAGCAAGGCGGATTGCGTAATCCTTTTGGCTTTCCAATCCCTGTAAAATCTGGACAATGCGCGTTCCAATGTTTGGAAAATCCCATGGCTCTACTCAGTTTACAGAATATCCATAAAGCCTACGGCGGCCCCCTGCTGCTGGACGACGCCACGCTGCAGATCGAGCGCGGCGAGCGCATCTGCCTGCTCGGACGCAATGGCGAGGGCAAATCAACCCTGCTGAAAATCGTCAGCGGCGAAGAATCGATCGATGCCGGCGAGTTGATTCGCCAACAGGGGCTGAAGGTCCGGCGCTTGCGACAGAAGGTTCCGGCAGACATCCATGGCCCGATTGAAGAACTTGTATTCCAGGGATTGGAGACCTCCCATGACGACTGGGCCGCGCACCAGCTGGTGGATAAGGCCGTATCGCTGGTCGGTCTCGAAAGCGGGCTTAACTATGAAGCGCTTTCAGGCGGACAGAAACGCCGCGTCCTGCTGGCGCGCGCGCTGGTCTGCGACCCCGACATTCTCCTGCTCGACGAGCCGACCAACCATCTTGATATTGAATCCATCCAATGGCTGGAAAATTTTCTGGGCCGCTACAAGGGCACCCTGCTGTTTGTGACGCATGACCGCACCTTCCTGCGCAGGCTCGCCACCCGTATTGTGGAGCTCGACCGCGGGCGGCTGACGAGCTGGGCGTGCGACTACGACACCTATCTGAAGCGCAAACAGGCGCTGCTCGACGGCGAGGCGGAACAGTGGGCGCAGTTTGACCGGAAACTGGCGCAGGAGGAGATCTGGATCCGCAAGGGCATCAAAGCTCGGCGCACCCGCAATGAAGGAAGAGTGCGGGAACTTGAAAAAATGCGCAACGGCCGCAGCCAGCGGCGCGACCGCATCGGTACGGTCAACATGCAGCTGGTGGAGGCCGAACGGTCAGGCCGCAAGGTGATTGTTGCCGAGAACATTTCCCACCGTTACGACGGACTTCCAATCATTGGAAACTTCAGCAGTACGATCATGCGCGGCGACAAGATCGGCATTATCGGCCCGAACGGCTGCGGCAAGACCACGCTGATCAACATCCTGCTCGGCCGGCTTCAGCCAGTTGAAGGCACCGTCACCCACGGCACCAAACTCGAAGTCGCCTATTTCGACCAGCACCGCAACATACTCGATGATGCAAGGACGGTGGCGGAGAACGTCAGCATGGAGGAGATGATCACCATCGGCGGAAGCAAGAAGCATGTGCTGGGCTACCTGCAGGAATTCCTTTTCACGCCAGACCGCGCGCGCCAGTCCGTGAGTGTACTTTCCGGTGGCGAACGCAACCGGTTGCTGCTGGCCAAGCTGTTCACCAAGGCGTCCAATGTGCTGGTGCTCGACGAACCGACCAACGACCTCGACGCCGAGACGCTGGAACTGCTCGAAGATCTGCTGATGAATTATGAGGGCACGCTGCTGCTGGTCAGCCATGACCGATCGTTCCTGAACAACGTCGTTACCAGCACCTTCGTCTTTGAAGGCAGCGGGCAGGTCGGCGAATATGTTGGCGGGTATGATGATTGGCTTAGGCAGAGGCAGCAGTCAACTGGCACAAAGCAACGGGATGAGGCCGCCAGACCTGCAAAACAGAAAGCGACACGGAAACTTTCCAACAAGGAACGGGAGGAGTTGAAGACCCTGCCAAAGCGGATTGAGCAGCTTGAAGTGGAACAGGAAACGCTGCACACCGCCATGACCGACCCGGATTTCTATAAAAAGAGCAAAGTGGACATTGCGACTGCCACCGCCCGCGCCGAAGCCATTCCCCACGAACTCGAAAAAGCTTTTGAACGCTGGGATGCGCTTGAGCGTCTACTACACCGAACCACGGAATAATCCGGATGCTGACCGCCCCCCCCTGTGGCAGTTTATGGATGAAAGGTGGCGCGACAACGGGAAAAGAGACCCGGGACGCGTGATGGCCTGATTCCGTGGTTGTTTTTGAAGCCCACCGCAACCAATGGTTGCGCTGGGTT
>JAIPIO010000055.1 GCA_021734595.1 Kiritimatiellales bacterium
CAGAACGCCGCCTGCCACTCTGGGTAGGCAGAAAGCAACCACGTCGCCGCAGCAAGCCGAAACCCAGGCCGCCACGCCGCTACCCCCTTCCGCCATGCAGGAAAAGCTCTATTCCCTCAGTTTCGAAAGCGCGCCGCTGGATACCGTGCTGGCCATGTACAGCGAGTGGGCGGAGCGCACGGTGCTTAAAACCGATGCCGTGGCCGCCAATATTACGCTGAAGGGCAAAGACCTGAGCAAGCGCGAATGCATGGACGCCATCGAAACCGTGCTCTCGATGAATAACGTTGCCCTGGTACCCATGGGGGACAAATTCATGAAAGTCGTACTGGCCAACTCGCCCGACTTTACGGGACAGGGCCTGCAGCTCACCACCGGTGAGGAACGTGCTTTCGCGCAAACCGGACAGTTGGTTACCCACATTGTGACGCTGAAATACGTTGAGATCCCGGAAGTGCAGGCGGCCGTACAGCACCTGATGAACGCGTATGGCAAAATCCAGACCCTGGAACGCAACAACAGCATGATGATCACCGACACCGCATCCAACATGCAGCGCATCCGGGAAATCATCGCATTTCTGGACCAGCCCAGTTCGCGGATTGAACCGCGGGTTTACCAGATCGTGTTTGCGGAAGCCGATCAGGTGGCGGCCAAGCTGAACGAAATTGTGGAAATGGCCCAGGCCGCCAAACAGAAGGACACCAAAAGGGCGACACCCACCTCCACCGCACAGACCCCTACCGGTGTCATCCGCGCCCGCCCGCCCAGTGCCCGGACACCCACCCAGGCAACTATCACCTCAACCGAAGGCAGCAATACCATTATTATTCAGGGCATGGTCAAAATCATGGCCGATGAACGCACCAACATTGTGCTGATCTTCTCCCAGGAGGAAAACTTCGATTTCTTCGACCGCATCGTCGCCGTCCTCGACGTGGAGGTGGAACCGGCGGTCTCCTTTGAGGTCGTGCAGCTCGAATATGCCGACGCCGAAGAAATGTCCTCCACCCTCAACGACCTCGTCGGAACCGTCCAGGGCCAATCATCTAAATCAAAGACCGGAAGCAGCAAAACGAGCACCTCGACCAGTGGAAACCGTTCCGGACAAACCCAGCAACGCGGCGGCACCAGTCTCACGCCGCGCGTAACCCCGAAAGCCTCACCCGGCGGAGAAGCCGACCAAGGCCCGGGCAGACTCTCCGAAAGCCTAGGCAAGCTCTCCGAGAGCACAAAAATCCTGGCCGACCAACGCACCAACTCCCTGCTGCTCATGGGCCGCAAAGCCGATATCGCCGCCATCAAGGCGGTAATCATGGGCCTCGACATTATGCTGGAACAGGTACTGATTGAGGCCGCCATTTTCGAAATCGACCTGGACAACAGTCTGGAAACCGGCCTTCAGTGGTTCTTCCGGGATACGGGTTCACAGGGAGAATATGCCGGTGCATGGGGTGACACGGCACTGCCTCTGCTCGACGCGGACGGCGTATCCGCGGGTGACAATTCGCTGATCCTCAATGATGCACTGACCTACTATATGCAGTTAAACGGTATAAATGCCGAGGCCGCCATCCGGATGTCGAAGGACGACAGCAATGCCAACCTGCTCTCCACGCCTGTCGTGATGACCACCGACAATACCGAGGCAACCATCACCGTCGGCGAGCAACGGCCTGTCGTTACATCAACGGAAACAACCAGCAGCAGTATTGACTCGTTGCGCTCGCAATATGAGTATAAAGATATCGGCATCCAGTTGAAAGTCACACCGCACATCAACCCGCAGAAGTTTGTGGTCATGGAAATTGTTCAGACGGCAGATCAGATTTCCGGTGAAGTCACCATTGACGGCAATGATGTACCGATTATCGCCAACCGCGAGATTGAAGCCACCATAATGGTTCCCAACCGCGGAACCATCGCGCTAGGTGGTCTGGTTAATACCGAGCATTCGGACAGCGCATCCAAGATTCCAATCCTCGGCGACATTCCGTACATCGGCAAATACCTATTCGGCAGCACCAAGAAAGAGAGCAAAAAGAGAGAACTGGTTGTTCTGCTCACGCCCTATGTGCTGACCACACCGGAAGAAATGATGAAAGAAACCCAGCGTCTGCACGATGCCATCAACCTGACCCCCAAAGACTGGCCGGAGAAATGGTCGGACAGCGTCCTGTCGGAACCGGACAAGTCAGGTGACACGACCGAGCTCAGCAAAATGCTGGAAGAGATCGAGTCCGCGACCCCCGCAGGCAAATAACCGGCAGCCACCATGCGGCAACTCCACTTCATCGGCATCGGCGGCGTCGGGATGAACGGGGTCGCCCAGCTCGCCGCCCTTGCCAAACATGCCGTCAGCGGCTCCGACCGCGCCTATGATCCCGAATCCGAACTTTTCCAGGCATTGGAAAATCTCGGCATCCGTATTTTCCCGCAGGACGGTTCCGGCATTACTGAAGCAACGGATGCCGTGGTCTACAGCACCGCCATTGAATCCAATAATCCAGACATCCAGAAATCCAATCAACTAGGCATTCCCCTGCTCCACCGCGCCGAAATGCTCAAGGAACTCATCGGCGACGACGAACTGATCGCCGTGGCCGGCACCGCCGGCAAAAGCACCGTCACCGGCCTGCTCGGCTGGATTTTCCAATGTCTGGAAAAAGACCCTTCCGTCTACAACGGCGCCGCCGTACTCAACTGGAAACAGTTTCCAACCATTGGAAATGTCCGCAAGGGAAGTTCCTACCGCTGGATCATCGAGGCCGACGAATCCGACCGCTCCTTTCTCAACTTCCATCCCACCCACACCGTCATCACCAATATTTCCAAAGACCACTTCGAACTCGACGAGCTCCACCGCCTGTTTGACCAGTTCAAGAAACAGACTTCCGGCCTTATCATAGACGGCAAAACCATTAGGGGCCAGTCCTCGGATTTAAGTGTTCCAATGCTTGGAAAGCACAATCTCGAAAACGCCCGGTGCGCCATCCACCTCTGCGATGCGCTGGGAATGGATATGGACAAGGTCCGCGAGGCGGTCGCATCCTTCAAGGGAATTGAACGGCGGCTGGAAATCGCCGGGGAAACCAACGGCATCACCGTCATCGACGACTATGCCCACAACCCCGTAAAAATCGCCGCCGCCCTCGCAGCCGTTTCCGAAACCGCCGCCCGCGTCCACGCTTTCTGGCGACCGCACGGCTTCACTCCGCTTTTCCAATGCCTGGAAGATTTGGTGGATGCTTTTTCCAACCATTGGAAAACCCATTCCGATGGTTCACTGTTTATCCTGCCCGTCTACTACGCGGGCGGAACGGTGGAACGGAAGGTCACCGCGGCGGAATTTGTCGAAAAGCTCAATTCGGCTGGCGTCCCGGCGGTTTATGTGAAAGATTATGCGGCGCTGAAACAGCGGCTGGAACAGCGGGCGCAACCGGGCGACGCCATCCTCGGCATGGGTGCGCGCGACCCCGAACTGCCGCAGTTCGCCAAAAGACTGGTATCCGAATGGAAGATTTCCTGACCATTGAAAGCCCGCAGAACCCGCGCGTTAAGACGGCGGTGAAACTGCGCAAGGGCTCCGTCCGCAAAGCGACCGGCCTGACGCTGGTGGAAGGTTTCCGCGAAATCTCCCGCGCGGCGGAAAGCGGCTGGAAATTCCACGAGCTCTATTTCTGCCCGGAGCTCAACCTGAACGAAGGCGGGGAAAAACTCGTTTCCAATGTCTGGAAAAACGGCGCAAAAGTTTTCCAATGTTCGGAAATTGTCTTCCGCAAAATGTCGTACCGCGACACCCCCGACGGCCTGCTGGCGCTCTCCCCGCTCGTCGGCAAAAAGCTCGACGAGCTGAAGCTTCCCGAAAATCCGCTGATCCTCGTGGCCGAGCACATCGAAAAACCCGGCAATCTCGGCACGATCCTGCGCACGGCGGACGCCGCCGGAGCGGATGCGGTGATTGTCTGCGACCCGAATACCGACATCAACAATCCCAATGTCATCCGCGCCAGCGTCGGCACGCTGTTCTACCTGCCCGTTGCCGAAGCCACGCCCGAAAAGACATTCCAATGGTTGGAAAAACACGGCATCCGGCTACTGGCCGCCACCCCGGATGCGGAGCAGGAATACACCGCTGTGGACATGACCCGCCCAACGGCCATCGCCGTCGGTGCGGAAGACGACGGCCTTAGCAGCGGTTGGATGGCCCGCGCGGATCTCCGGGTAAAAATTCCAATGCTTGGAAAAAACGACTCGCTCAACGTCGCTGTTTCCGCCGCCCTACTGCTCTACGAGGCCGTCCGCCAGCGCCGCTGACGAACGTATCCCTAAATTTTCTGAAATAAAATTAAACGTCTTCGGGCGATTGGTGTCTTTTTTTCATATAAGAGTTGGGGTAGGTGGCTACCTGAAAAAAGATTTTGTTTTGGTCATTTTAATATTTGCAACATACAAAATGAGAGATAAGGTTAGGAGAACCGAAAGGAGAGGTGTGTAATGGCAACAAACCCAGCAGGAAAAGGTACTAAAACCATTGGTATCAACATGAAGAAGGATATGGCGGAAGAGCTGGAACGGCGTGCGGCGTCAATGCAGCTTTCCACCGGCGCTTACTGCAAGATTATTCTTGGCGAATGGATCTCATCCGGCAAGAAACTGCGCCTGCAGGAAAACTAGCCCATGGCATTTCCAATGAATGGCCGGTAAAGGGCGGTTGTTCAAAGGAGGAAAACCGGGTTGCAATTCGAGCGAATTGCAACCGGTTTTTTCTTTCCCGGATCCTTATTATGGGGATGGCGAATAGTTGTTTGTGGTGTGGGTAGACGCAGCAAAGTCATTCTGGCATGATCTTTTCATGGCTAAGAAGAAACATCTTGCAGTGATTGGTGCCGGTGCCGTCGGCGGTTTCTACGGAGGACTCCTCCAGAAAGCCGGCTACGATGTCCACTTCCTGTTTCACAGCGATTACGACTATGTCCGCCAAAACGGCTTGCTCATTGAATCCGTCAACGGCGATTTTCATCTGCCCGCAGTCAATGCCTATAATGATCCGCGGGAAATGCCTCGCTGCGACGTGGTGATGGTGTGCCTGAAAACCGTATCCAATCATATCCTCGAAGATGTATTGCCCTGCGTAGTCAAGCAGAACGGCATCGTGCTCTCGCTCCAGAACGGACTGGGCAGCGAAGATGAGATCGCCGCCATTACTGGGCCGGAACCGGTCATCGGCGGGCTCTGCTTCTTATGTTCCAACAAAACGGGCCCCGGCCATATCCAACACCTCGACTACGGACGGATTACCATCGCGGAATACCGCGCCGACGGGCAACCCGGCGGCATTACCCCCCGCCTGAAGGAACTGGCAACCGATCTGGAAACAACCGGACTGCCTATCCAGATGAATGACGACCTGCCCCTCACCCGCTGGAAAAAACTCGTGTGGAACATCCCGTTCAACGGACTTTCCGTGGTGCGCAACAGGCTGACCAGCCAGTTGATCACCGAACCGGAGAGCCGCGGTCTGTGCATTGCGCTCATGCGCGAGGTCGCCGCGGCTTCCGCCCGCTGTGCCCGGCCCATCCAGGATGAATTTATTGACAAAATGATTGCCGACTCCGAAAAAATGACGCCCTACGCGCCCAGCATGAAGCTCGACTATGAACGCGGACACGCCATGGAGGTTGAAAGCATCTATGGCAACCCGTTGCGCGCCGCCCGCGCCGCCGGCATCGATATGCCCGAAACCGCCAAACTCTACCAACAGCTTCTAGAGATCAACCAGACTTTTTAAACCAAATCGTATTTCCCGGAATTTGCGGACGGATTATTTCACCTGTATCTAGCTTTTGGGTGCCGTCGATCAAACTGTAATCACCGAAATTCACACGTGGTGCAAACACTCCGACCTTGGAAAACAGTGGTTTTCAAGGGGTATTCAGGCCGGGACAAAAAGGATGGGAAATAGCCGCTGAAAAACGTTGCGCAAAAAGAAGTTAAGGCATATACAACCTTGCAGAGGGAGAGGGAGATGAATGTCGTTAGAGAAATGGAAATTAGCGTCCACCCGATACATGGAATGCAGCTTTCCGAAGGGTACATCCGCAGCGATAAATCCAAGGGGTTTTTTGGTTGTCTGCCAGGACTGGTATCCTACGAGGGAGAAAGCGTAAACGAGGTTCGCCGCGAACTGGAACAGGAAGCGAAAAAGTATTACGGCGATGATGTCGTGGTAGATATTACCCGCAGTCCCAACTCAGACCGGATTATTGACGAATTTTCGGTAACCAAACAGTAGCAGCCAACTGTTCCGATGGATGTAAAAGATGACGATTCCAGCATGGGGAGATTAGATCCTTAATCTTGCATGGTGGTTCTCTTTCAAGCCATTTGTTCTGCAAAACCATTCGCAACCATCAATGGTTTCGCTTCCGACAAACATCACAACCCCGGTCATTCCAATCATCGGAAGAATCCGCTTGAAACTGTACGTTCGTTCAGTTATATATTTCCAAGGATTGGAAACGGGGAAAAACGATGCCGAGAAAAATCAACCTGACGGAAAAGATCGGGCAGCTGCGCGCCTTCTACGAGCAGGAGGGGCGCGCGCCGAGCTACGCCGAGATGGCGGAGCTGTTTGGTTATCGCTCCAAAAACGCGGTCTACGGCCCCGTACAGAAACTGCTTGAATACGGCTACATGGAAAAGAGCCGCAACGGGCGTTTGGTGCTCACCACCAAGGTGACCGGCTCGATCAAGCTGCTGGGCACGGTACAGGCGGGGTTCCCCTCGCCCGCCGAGGAAGAACTGGCGGATACCATCAACCTTGATGAATTCCTGGTTGCCCGCCCGGAAGCAACCTATCTGCTGACCGTCAGCGGCGACTCGATGATCGATGCCGGAATCCATCCCGGCGATATTGTACTGGTGGAAAAAGGCGGCGTACCGAAAAAAAACGATATTGTCATCGCACAGGTCGACGGTGAATGGACCATGAAATATTTCGGCAAGGACCGCACCGGCGTCTACCTCGACCCTGCCAACGCCAACTATAGCCGCATCCGCCCCGAGCGCTCGCTGGCCATCGGCGGCATCGTGAAGGCAGTTGTGCGAAAATATTAGTGGGCTTTCATGGAAATAAACAACAAGCCCATCATGCTGGCCTCGTTTCCGCAGGCAATTCTGCATGTGGATGGAGACGCGTTTTTCACGTCGGTGGAACAGTCGCTCCACCCGGAGCTGAAGGGGCGCCCGGTGGTCAGCGGCAAGGAACGCGGGATCATCGCCTGTGCCAGCTACGAGGCCAAGGCGCTGGGCATCAAGCGCGGCATCGGCCTGTGGGAGGCGCGCAAGAAATGCCCGGATCTCGTCGTGCTGCCGAGCGACTACGAAAGCTACAGCCTCTACTCCAAACGCATGTTCGAGATCATGCGGCGCTACACGCCCATGGTCGAAGAGTATTCCATCGACGAAGGCTTTGCCGACATCACTGGCATGCGGCGCGTTTTCAGGATGTCGTACAAACAGATTGCCGCCAAGCTGCAGCGCGAAATAGAGCAGGAACTCGATCTGACGGTTTCGGTCGGGCTGAGCCTCTCCAAAAGCCTCTGCAAGATCGCCTCCGACTACCGCAAGCCGAACGGCATCACCGCCGTGCAGGGCAAGCACATCCACCTGTTCCTTCAGCGTATTCCGCTCAACGAAGTCTGGGGCTTCGGCCCCAACACCGTCCAGTTGTTGCAGAAACACGGGCTGGAAAACGCCTACGACTTTATCCAGCGCCCGGAAAAATGGGCGGGCAAACTGCTGGGCAAGCCGGGACGCGAAATCTGGCACGAGCTGCGCGGCGTCAACCTGCTGCCCGTTACCGCCGAGGTAAAACCGGCCAACATTTCCATCGGCAAGGGCAAAACCTTCACCTCGCCCTCGTCCGACAAGGATTTCATCTATGCCAAGCTGGTGCGCAATGTGGAGTCGGCCTTCATCAAGCTACGGCGGCACCAACAGCGCACCCGGGAACTGTCGGTCTCGCTACGCTTCAAGGACTATCGCCAGTACGGACTGAGCGCCAAACTTAACCGGGCCACCGACTCCACACAGGAGGTGCTGCCGGTGGTGCGCGAGCTGTTCGAAAAACTCTACCTGCCGAACCACGAATACCGCACCACGCAAATCGTGCTCACCCGTCTGGAATCATCGCAAGATACCCAGTTCGACCTGTTCGAGGAGCGGCTGCGGGTCGATAAACTCGAGCACATCGCAAAAACCGTCGACCGCATCAACGCCCGCTTCGGGAAACACAAGGTCGGTTCCGCGGCCGCGCTCGGTATCAGGGACGCTCCCGCCAACGACCGCACCGAGCTACCGTGGCGAAAAATGACCCTGCTTCCCGGCGAAACCGCCCGGCGCCGCCTCCGCATCCCACTGCTGGATATCAAGGTCTGATTTCCAACCATTGGAAAGCAGTTTCCAATGGTTGGAAAACGCGACAGGAAAACTTCCAATGGCTGGAAAAACCGGCTAAGCTGGCTTCCAGCGTGTCAGGGCATAGTCCGTCGTTCAACGGGCGGAGACCGATTTTTGGAACACGATATTTACCGGAGGCGGAGTTATGAAAATCTATCGCGGCGGAACCAAATGGCTTGTTCTCTTCTTAACGTGCCTCTCCATCAATGCGTTTTCGACCGACTTCAAAGCATACCGCAAACTGGCGCTCAGGAAACGGGACCAGGCAAAACTGAAAATCTCGAATCTGCCGCAGGATGAGTCGCTGGCGGTGCTGCACAATTTTCTGGAGGCCCCGGAAAAAAACCTGCGCATGATGGCCGCGCAGATTGCGAAAAACGAATATGAAACCGCGTTGATCGGCGATATCGAAAAGGCGCGGGAAAAAGAGGAGACGGAGGGCATTGCCAAGGCGATGGACTCGGCTCTTGAGCGGCTGCGCGCCTATCAGAAAATTGAGCTGCCGGCGAAGGAACTGGCCGCGCTGCGTTCGTCTGACAAAAGCGCCCCGGAGGAGGCTAAAAACAACGGTTCGGCAGATAATGGCGTCGGCCCGGCGAGTGTTACGCTGAATGTCAGGAATTGGCGGGGCGACGGTGTCGGGCGCGCCAAGGTTTTCGCCTATTCGCGCAAATACGGCATACGGGTGCCTGCCCGGGCGGATGCGTTTGCCCAGACGAACCAGCAGGGATTGACCGGGTTGCCGCTGACCCTCGGAACGTGGACCATTGTCGCCTTCAGCCAACCCGCCTACCAAAACAACCACAAGGGCCGCGCGGTGTTCCTCATCAAAGAGGTAACCGTCGACAAGCCGAAGATGCGCATCTCCATACGCCCGGATTCGGAGATCAAGCTGTCATTCAAGGACGGGCTGGACGCCGAGGAAATCCATGCCATCGACCCGGCCATGGCCCATTCGGTCAAATTTCCATCGCTCGGCGGAAGCGCCAAAGGGCGCTTCACCCTGGAAACCGGCAAAGACGTCAAAATTGCGCTGCTCGGTGCCGACACGGAACCGGGCAAGACCTGGACGTTTTTCACGAAGGAAGTCCGTGCACCGGCATCATGGACCATTGAGCCGCAGGGCACATTGGTTACCTTCAACGGTCCGAAGCTGCTGCCGCGGATCAAGTCGGCGAACGTCTCCGTTTCACAGTATGCGCACAGCGCCACGCCGCTCTCGTTCACCGTTCAGCCCGGCGAGCGGATGCTGTTACCCCCCGGAACCACGGAAATCGACTACGCGGTCGATGCCGACCTCGGTCGGCTGGTCTACGGACCGATGCCGTACGAACTGAAGGATAAAGCCAAGCTGTCGCTGGCACTCGATTCGCCAACAGAAGCGGAGGTTAACCACGATTTTTTCCGTGACTATGCAGGTCGGAAAAAAGTGCTGGCGGCATGCGTCACGGCCCGCGATGCCAACGGCCACCTTTTAACGGGTCTGCAGGGCGCGAATAAGCGCGCGATGGCCTTCACCTACCGGACGTTCCGCGGCAACAGGCTGATGGCGGAATCCGAAAATGAAAAGCGAAGCCTCTCCTGCATTGTCGGGGAGGGTTTTGACCAAGGCATCATGCCGGAACTGTCCTACGAAATCACCGCCGACCTCGGTCCCGGTGTTCCGAAAAAAATGAAGGCATCGGAATATGCCAAGGTGGACACGGAACACTTCACACTCTATGGACCATCGCTGGCCACGGCCCGGCTTGAAGCGCTTGGGAAATCAACCGAAAAGGTGCGTGACGTCATCCAGGCGCTGCGGGAAAGCCCGCCGGGCTGGGAGCACAAGGACGTTTTGATCAAGGTCACCCTACCGCCCACGGTCGGGGCCTCGGCGGGCGGACGCGGCATCAATGCCCGCCTCGCTGGATTGGTTAAACAGCGTTGGCTGGGATTCGACAGCATGGGTGCATTTCCCCACGAAATGCTGCATCTGTTCAAGTTCGGCCACGACGACTACATGGGCGTCTGGCAGGTTGCCACGCAGAATCTCATGGCGCGGGATTATGGCAGTGACGCGGTCTATTTTCCGAATATGAAAGAGCAGCAGGCAATTAACGCTTTTCTGCGTGGCGAAAACGGGGAACACGGCAACGCGGTTCCCTGGCTGATCTATGCCCGGTACGGCTTGGCGCCGTTCCGGTTTTACCAGAATGTGGAAAAGCGGTGGAAACCGGCATTGCAGACCTTGGAAATCAACGACGACGAAACCTGCTGTGCCATTTTCAGCGAGGCGACCGGGGAAGACGTGAAACCGCTCTATGAACTGACGGGAAGTTCCATTCGCAACGATGTACTCGATCAAGCCAAAGCAATCATTGCCGGACTGGACGGAGGAACCGCACCGGCCATACTGGCGACAGACAACAAGAAACCGCAGAGCCCCGAGGCCAAACAACTCAACAAAGCCCTCGGCATTGCAAACCGGATGCCCCCCGGAAAAGCGCTGGCAAACCTGAGCCGCGTTCAGCCGCTGGTGGACAAAATTCCCGTCAACCGCGACCGCGTGCGCTTTGAGATGCGCTTTGCCTTGGCCTACGATGCCATCAAAGCGGAAAAGGAGATGTTCGAATCCCTGCGCCGGGCGCAGCGCGCGGCCATCACCGTCAACCAAGCCTACTTCGAAAAAGTCCGCAACCTCTCCGTCAACGTCATCACCGGACAACCCGCCGTTCTTGGCCATCTATGATTTTCCAATCATTGGAGCTTCTTGCCGCGAAGCATAATTTTCGACAGAAAATAGTGCCGACGGCACGGTTCAAACCCTTTCCTTCAGCCGATAAATCATTTATTTCCACTCTCCGTCCGTCAGC
Organism: Kiritimatiellales bacterium; assembly: GCA_021734595.1. GTDB lineage: Bacteria > Verrucomicrobiota > Kiritimatiellia > Kiritimatiellales > Pontiellaceae > JAIPIO01. The sequence goes on from JAIPIO010000055.1 coordinate 11,319, forward strand.
CGACGGACTTTGAGTGAACTACATAGGAAGTTCACCACGAAGCCTCTTGTAGTTCCATCGGAGTCCGTCAACCGACGGACGGAGATGGTTTTCCTGAAATTCCCTGCCCGCTTTGGCTCGTTTCGCAAGAAGCTCATTGGAGAAAAATTTCCAATAGTTGGATTGGTCCTGCCGGCCTTCCGCGGGACCGCCGCGAAAAACGTGCTTAATATTATCGCTTTAGATGTATTATATTTATGCAAGATACTGCTGTTCAACCTTTAATGACGGAGGTATAACCGAGGCGTCGGAACAAGTAGAATAACATGGAGCTAACGCCTGCACATGCGGGCAGAAACGGGGGATGTCATGACTAGGGGAACTGTCCATACCACGCTGCTGATCGCAGCCCTTTCCATTGCAGCTACCATCAACCTGCAGGCCGCGCCATCGCTGCCCATCACCAAAGGACCGGTAACGTCCGGCATCACCGCCTTCACGGGGCCCAACATGGATCCAACCGCCGCCCAGGGACAATGGTTCACCAACCTGTCTGATGGCATCGAGGAATACCGCCCCTACGAGTTCCACGACAATACTGCAGACAATGGCGGGGGCTCTTACTCCGTCTCTGCCATCTCTGGCTTCGTAGTTAACGGCTCCGTCCTGAATACAAACGGAGTTCCTTTCAGCTACGGCGATCCCATTGCATCGTTCAAAATCGAGGCCACCATCTACAACGACACCGATACAGCCTCCGGGGACGCCTCGGATTCCAGCAACCAACACGAAGAATACCGGCAGGGCATGGCGGATACAGACTTCTATGTCGGAACACTGGTCAACACCAAGTTGACGGCGGAGTTTGCCGTTGCGAACACCAACCTGCTGCCGCAGGCTTTCATCCCGCCCTACTACGACCACGCCCCGTATATCATCGCCGAAGACGAAGACCAGTTGGCCTGGTATTGCTGGAACGAACAGTACCAGGAAGGTGAAACCGGCAACTATTATGTCCCCACTTGGGACTTCGGCAATATTCCTACCGGCAGCAGTTTCACACGAACGCTGAGTTTCACGGTCGATCCGCCGATGCCCTCGTCCGACCCGCGTTATGAACACATCCATGCTTCGGAATCGGACGGCACCGACCTGTTCGCCAACCGCACCACCTCGCTCAAGATCAGCACATGGATCGAAAACCTCGAGGGCGATAACTGGATGCCCTATCCCGAAGAACCACTCCGAGGTTCCGACGTCTCGGTCTTCCACGAAGGTCTGCCCGACGAGGACATGGACTACGGCGACGCGCCCGACCCGGGCTATCCCACATAGTTCGGCAACGATGGCGCGCGACATCCTTACACGCCAGGCTTCTGCCTCGGGGCAAACGTGGATGCCGAACCCGACGGACAACCCGACGCATCGGCGCTTGGCGACGACGCCAACCTGTTCTTCCCTGGCATCGCCTACCCGCCGGGCGACGAAGACGGCGTGGTCTTTAACTCGCTGCTCGTCAAGGGACAGACGGCATCCATCACTGTTACCGCCTCCGCCGCAGGAGGCCTTCTCAACGCCTGGATCGACTACAACCAGGACGGTGCATGGGGAGCGGCCGAAAAAATATTCACCGACCAGGCGCTCACTGTCGGCTCGAACCCGCTGAACATCACTGTTCCCGGTGGTGCCTCATTGGGGAAAACGTACGCCCGTTTCCGCTTCAGCACACTCGCCGGCCTAAGCCCCAAGGGAATGGCCCCCGACGGCGAGGTGGAAGACTACAAGGTCTGGATCGAGGAAACCGAAGAACCGCACAAGATGCACTGGCCGCAATATCCCGACCCCAACGGATGGGACGTCCGCGCCAGCGACGGCAGCTGGGACGGAAAGGAAAAGATCCTCGCCGACGACTTCCTCTGCACCTCCAACGGCCCGATCACCCACATCACCTTCTGGGGTTCGTTCGAATGGGACGCATATAATCCAAACTATGATTATGGAGGCATCACCAACTTCCACCTCAGCTTCCACACCGACATCCCCGTCGATCCGCCGGAAATCCTCTACAGCCGCCCCGGCCAACTGCTTTGGGAACGGGACGTCAACCCCGAAAATCCGTCGGCGACCTGGACGGTCACGATTACGCCGGAAGAGCCTTCGTTACAGGGATGGTACGATCCAAACCATCCGGAAGAATGGGAAGCAGAAAACCATTCCCAATACTTCCGTTACGACATCTACATCCCGGAAACCGAGGCCTTCATCCAAACCAACAACACCATCTACTGGCTCGACATCGCCGCCAAGCTCGGCGAATCCGAAGCCATGTGGGGATGGAAAACCTCGCGCTCGCCGCACTTCAACGACGACGCCGTATGGGCCGACCGGGATGACATTGTATGGCAAGAGCTGCTCGACCCGATCTACAGCAACTCCCTAGATCTCGCCTTCATTATCGATGGAGGCGAAGAAGAGGAACCACCGGATGAGCTGGACTGGGGCGACGCGCCTGACCAACCCTATCCAACGCTGAATGCCAGCATGGGTGCCAACCACACCATCGTGGCCGGCATGTTCCTTGGCGCGGGCGTCGATAGCGAACCGGACGGGCAGCCCAATGCAGCGGCAACCGGGGACGATGCGAACATCAACGGACTGGGTGGCATTGCTTTCCCACCCGGCGATGAAGACGGCGTGGTGTTTACCCAGCTGGTGCCCGGCTTGCCGGCAACCATCACCGTAACCGCCTCGTTGGCCGGGAATCTGGATGCCTGGATCGACTACAATGCCGATGGGATCTGGTCAGCCAGCGAGAAGTTGACGGGTGCCACCATTGCGCTGAATCCGGGAGCCAACAACATCAACATCACGGTGCCGACCGGAACCGCGCCGGTTCTTACAACCTATGCCCGCTTCCGCTACAGCACCGCCGGTGGTCTATCTCCCGCCGGACCGGCAGCAGACGGAGAAGTCGAGGACTACAAGGTTTCGATCGACGACCCGACCGACTGGGGCGACGCACCGGATCCAGCCTATCCAACCCTCTCCGGCAGCATGGGCGCCAACCATCTGATCGGCGGCCCGTTCCTTGGATCATCGGTCGATCCGGAGCTTGACGGGCAACCCACGGCGCTGGCCGACGGCGACGACCTCGACCTCCAGGGCGACGACGAAGATGGCGTCACCCTGCTGACGCAAATCATTCCCGGTGCCGTCGCCCGGATCAACGTGGGACTAGGCGGTGCCGCCGGAGCCCCGCTTGATGCATGGATCGACTACAATGTTGACGGGATCTGGGGTCCTGGAGAAAAGATATTCAACAGCGTCGTCCTTGGAGCAGGCGGCAATGTACTGTTCTTCCCGGTGCCCGGAGGCGCGACACCGTCGACGAACACCTTTGCGCGGTTCCGCGTCAGCAGTGCGGGCGGATTGACACCTGCCGGCCAAGCGCAGGACGGTGAAGTCGAGGACTACATGTTCCACATTGGCGAGGCGCAGCCGCTTGACTGGGGCGACGCACCCGTTAGCTACCAGACGCTGGCGATCAACAACGGGGCGCACCATGTGGCCGTTGGAGGATTCCTCGGCACAACGCGCGACGCCGAGGCCGACGGCCAGCCCAACGCCACCGCAACCGGCGATGATATTGTCGGACTGCCGGACGAAGACGGAGTCGCCTTCGTCTCAAAGATCCAAGCCGGTGGCTATGCGCGGATCAATGTGGTTGCAACGGCTCCAGGCATGCTGGATGCGTGGATCGACTTCCAGAAGGATGGAACCTGGGTGCAGGCGGTCGACCGGATCTTCACCAGCCAGCCGCTGACGGCAGGCATGAACAAACTCGCATTCCCTGTCCCGCTGGTTGCAACCAACATCGCCTCGCAAAGCACCTTTGCGCGCTTCCGCTTCAGCAGCGGCGGCGTGCCGGCACCGACGGGACTGGCGCTCAATGGCGAGGTCGAAGATTATGAAGTCGACATATTCGAGACCGAATACCTCGGCGTCGACCGCGGCGACGCGCCCGACCCCACCTATCCGACGCTGACCAACAGCGTTGGAGCCAGCCATACCATCATCCCCGGCTACGTGCTCGGGGCGTCGATCGACAGCGAATCGGAAGGACAGCAGTCTTCCAATGCGCAGGGCGACGACATCGCCAACATCGACGATGAGGACGGCGTCATCTTCGCAGGTACGATCGTGGCCGGCTCCAATGTAACCATCAATGTAGTAGCTGGAGTCTCGACACCCGCCTATCTCGATGGATGGATCGACTTTGATAAGAACGGGAGCTGGCTCGACTCGGGCGAACAGGTGTTCGCCTCGCAGTCGGTAAGTCCAGGGTTGAATTCTCTGCCGATCACGATACCTCAACCCACTGCGCTAGGCCCGACATTTGCCCGGTTCCGCCTCTCTTCAACGGGAGGTCTCAGTCCAACCGGCGCAGCCGGCGACGGTGAAGTGGAAGACTACATGGTTGATCTATATCAACCGCAGACCTCTACCAACATCGTCATCACCAACCTGTTCTTCAAGGTCTCGAACACGGTGGCGCAGGTTGAATGGAACGCGGAATCCAACATTACCTACCAGGTACAGAGCTCCACCAACCTGATGACCAATGTCTGGACCGATGTGGGGGGATGGTTGCTGGGCCCCGTCAACTGGCAGACGAACTCCACGTCGCCCGACGAGCAGTTCTATCGCGTGACGGCCCCGTGGACTGAATAGTTCCAGAGATTGGAAAAGGAAAGGCGCCCCGAACGGAGCGCCTTTTTCTTTTTTCCAACTGTCGGGCGTAGCCTTGGCAAAGCCCAATGGC
>JAIPIO010000056.1 GCA_021734595.1 Kiritimatiellales bacterium
CACCCAGCCCGCAGAATTCGAAACGGCACTGATCACCTACGGCCCGTGGAAACAGGTGGCGCCCGATCAACTGCTGGTCGGCAAATCCGGTAAACATGTCCGTGTGCAGATCGACACCGGCGGCCTCCCGTTCAAGGTGGTTGCCGAAACCATCGACGAAGACGTCAAGGCCAAAGGGAAACCGGTACGTCTGGCGATTGTGCTTCAGCAACCGGTAAAGCAAGCAACGGTGACGGCAACCATTACCCCGGCCAAGTAGCAGTTCAGATTGTTGGAAGATTATTTCCGGCGGTGTTGTTCCAACAACTGGTTCAGCTGGGTGATTACATTTGTGTTGGAGAGAATGCTTACGTGGGTAGCGTCTATTCCGATAACCCTGGACGCCTCATCCTGTGCCTGCATGGAGAGCTGGCTTTTCAGGGAGACCGCTCCATCGGTGTTGTCGGGGGTTAACTGCCTCCAGGGATTGCCCTGGTGGGCAAAGAACAGATAGTAAAAGGTTTCCGCCGGCAGCGGCTTGCTGAACATTTCTTTGATGAACGGGCTGCCGGGCACTATATCATACCAGGCGGGAACCACCGCCGGGGCGCGCTTGATTCCCATTGATGCCAGCTCATGGCCCTGCCACGGTGTTGCAATAGTCACATACAGCGGAAGAGCGCAACGGTTTCCGTGCTCGCCGCAGGTCTGTATCATCGACCGGCTGACCAGTCCACCCATGCTGTGGGCCACTACAACCAGGTCACTGAATTGATATTTGAGCCGCAGCTCCTCCATATATTTCGCCAATACATCGCTAATCTGATTCAATCTCAGGCCGGAGGGATAAAACGTCAGCCATGGCTGATAATGCTCCCGGTCCATATTCGCAACAATTTCCTTCCATAGTCCTGGATGTCCACTGGCCCCGTGAACAAACAGAACCGGAATTTTCCGGGGATCATACGGCTCCAGAAAAAAGATGTTTATGCCGAACTGCTGCGCAAACGTATACGGTTGCCACAATCCCACATCTCCGTTTTCCTGCGTGAAAAGCGGACTATCCATGGTGGTTACAATGCCCGTCCTGCCCTTCCGCCACGCAAACTTTTCCTTTTGCTCTTCGGAGGACATGGCGAGAATGGATGGCGGCGTTTTAATCTGCCCGGGCGGCAACAGTCGCAACTCCAGATTTTGATAGCCTTCGCCGCTGTCGAGATCGATCAGGGAGGGGGTGCCATAGGCGGCGGCAAACTCGTTGTCCTGATATTTAAAATCCTCATTGGTGTCTTCAAATGCAAAAAGATAATAACGCCCCGAAGGCCTTAGGAATTGAAAGGCTCCATCCTGGTGGACCACCCAGTATCCACTGGCCTCTTCCGGCCCATCATCCAGTGCCCAGAGAATCACCATGATCGGTTTGGGATGAGCTGCTTCGTTGATTACTACGCCGGAGATTGGTTTTAATTCATCGATTCTAGCCAGGTCTTCCTTCAACAGACGGAATACGCAACCGTTCAAAAGCAGCGCAGTGCAAACCAGACAGAAAAGAATGATGGAACTACGCCTCATGGCCTCCTCCACTCATCGTTGCGTTCCTGCGGAGTTTACCGCTTGGCGTTTTCGGCAGGCGTTCAACAAAGCTAATGCTCTTGGGCGCCTTTTGCGGTGAAAGCTCGCCCAAGCAGTATCTCTTCAAAGCCATCGCGTCAATATCCCCGCACCGTACCACCCGGGCGCAGGGAAGCTGGCCGTAGCGCGGATGCGGCTCGCCGTAGACGAGCGATTCCTTTACACAGGGATGCGCATTGAGCACGGCTTCCACCTCGCCCGGAAAAACCTTCATCCCCATGAAATTGATCAGCCCCTTCTTCCGCCCGGCAATGAAGAGGTTTCCGTTTTCATCGATGCGCCCCAAATCGCCCGCATTGAACCAGTCGTCCTTCGGAAAGATTTTCCACGGCGAAACATAGGCGTTGAACATCCCCTTCCCGCGAATGAAGATTTCGCCGATCCCCTCTTCATCCTCGTTGAGTAGCTTTATTTCATAGTCCGGCAGGATGCGCCCCACCGATCCGCGCGCCCCGTCTGCTGCCCGGTTGAGAAACGGCAAACCCACCTCGATAATCCCGTACGCCTCCGTCAGCTCAAACCCGAACTTTTCCGCAAATGCACTCGCGGTGTCGTCCGGCAGCTTCATCGAGGTTGAAATCGCCATTCGGATATTTTTCAGGCTGTCCGGGGCGAATCCGGACGACTCGCACATGGCGTAGTAGTGGAAAGGCGAAGCGTAGATAAATGTACCCTCGCCGACCTTCACGGAATCAAGCAACGCCAGCGGAAAATGATCATAGCAAAGGCAGATGGTTGCACCGCGCCGCAGGAACAGCAGAATGCTCACCACAAAATGGTAGCTCATCGACAACACCCACAGCACCGTGTCGTCCGATGTAATTTGCAGTCCCTTATCCGCCGCATCCGTCCGCTCAACAATCGCCTCGTGCGACAGCAACACCCCCTTGCTCTGCCCCGTCGTCCCCGATGAAAACCGCACGAATGCCGGATTCAGCTCCGTAAATCCGGCAGGCGTCTCGCCACCCTCCAGTTCGGCCAGCAGCATTTTCTTTTCAACAAACTGGCCGGCGGCAACCGGACTTCCTTCGCGGGTGCACAGTGCCTGATCGAACAAAAGAAAGTCCGCTCCGATCCGCTCCAACAGAGCGTCCACCTCATGTTCCGCCGAAGACGGCGAAACGGGAATCACCACCGCGCGCAATGCCAGCACCGCCAGGCTGCTGATCACATAATCGATGCTGTCGCCGCAGAAAAGCGCCACCCGCAGTCCCTTCGCTACTCCTTGCCCGCGCAGACCTTCCGCCGCGCTTTCCACCCTTTGGAAAAGAGTGGAATAGGACAGCTCGTTGCGGCCATCCTTCAATGCGGCTTTATCCACGCCGCGAAGTTCCGCCTCTTGCTTGATGGTTTCAAAAATATTTTTCATGCACACCAATCCACTGCCGCGGTTCCGGCGGCTTCGCCCAGCGCGATGCAGGTGCCCATCACCCGCGCCGAAGCCAGCGCCTCCGATGTTGCCGAAATGCAACGTCCCGCCGCCAGCAGATTTTTAATTGTTGGAGATTTCAGGCTACGCCCTGGAATTTCATAAAAAGCCCCGTCCGGCAGGTATTCAAGCTGCTGGCCTCGTTCCGCATCCCAGTATTCCACCGGCCAGGCGGCCCTCGCCACTGCATCGTCGAATTTCGCGCCGGAGAGCACATCCTCTTTCGTCAAAACATACTCCCCCTTCAGCCGCACGCCCTCCCGCCACAAAACATACGGCGAGGTTTCCACGATTTTCGCTTTTCCAAACATTGGAAGTTCCTTTTCCAGGCATTGGAAAACCGCGGCCACATCCCCCTGCAGCTGCCCGTCGCTGATCTCCGCCGGAACGCTCATTTTGAGATAACCGGGAAAGGCAAAGGTCGTGAACCGCAGATAATCCGGCAAAGCGGATTTCCGCAGAACATACGGCACCTGCACCGGCAGCATTTCATCCGCGTTTTCCACTCCTTGGAAAAAGACCGAATAGCCAGCCAACGTGTTCTTTTCCGGCAACAGTTTTTCGGTGGAACTATGCTGGATCACCGCACCATCGCCGCTGCAATCGATCACCGCCTGGGGGCGGATTTCCCCCACTTCGACAATGCGCCCATCCTGTTCCTTAACCGCTTCCACAGCACAGTTTTTGAGTACGGTAAGATTTTTTTCGGCGGCAATGAGTTCACCGAAAAGCCCCAGCAGTTGTTTCGGAGGGCACGGCCAGACCCACACCCGGCCCATGCGCTCGGGGGCAACATCAATCGACTCGAACAGCTCGCGCGACAACCCGTTGTTGAGCAGTTCGGCGTTGGAATCAAACAGTCCGCACACCGGAAAATTCAGCCCGGCGCGCAGAATGCCGCCCAGCTCGTTCCGTTTTTCGACCAGCAATGTCCGCGCACCGGTACGCGCCGACGAGAGCGCAGCCGACATCCCAGCAACCCCTCCGCCAACCACCAGAACATCGCATTTCCGACTCATCATCTTGATTTCTTTCTTCACCCACTAATCAACACTAATTTGGATGATGATTATTTAATTAGTGTGGATTAGTGAAAATTAGTGGTTTAATAGGTTTTTATTCAGAATAGATTTCCTTGGTTCAAGATCCACTGCGGATCGAACAGTTCCTTGAGTTTTTTCATTTCGGCAATGCCATCCTCGCCAAACATTAGTTTCAGGAACGGCACCTTGATCTTCCCGATGCCGTGCTCTGCGGAAACCGAACCGCCCATGGCAACCACCTTTTCCGCCCAGTCAAGGTAGAGCGCTTTTCCCTTGGCATATTCGTCCATGTCGCGCGGGATAATATTCACATGCACATGGTTGTTGCCGATGTGCCCGAAGATGACATGCTCCAATCCAGCGGTGGCCAGTCCGTCATGGTACATCCGCATCACATTTTCCAGTTCGCGGTCCGGTACCGACATATCCGTGCCGAGCTTGGTCAGTTCCGGGCAGGCTTTCTTGCGCTGATCAATCAGCAGATTGACGGCTTCCGGCGTGGAGTGGCGGAATTTCTTGAGCGTCTCGATTTCGCGCGCGTCCCCCGCAAACCAGCAGTCGTCCTCACCCGCGCCCAGCTCCATCATCATTTCTGCGGCCTCCATCACCTGTTCCTCCAGCGCGTCCGCATCGTCACCGTGGAATTCAAAATAGATTGCCGTGTGGAAATGCGACTGCATCTCCGGCAGCTCGGCAAAGGCAGCATTCTCGGTTTTCATGCGGCGTAAAAGTTCCAAGGCCTGGAAATCGAAGAATTCGATGGCCACCGGCGGCGCGGCGGACTCGCGGAGAAAACGCACAAACTTAAGCGCCGCTTCCTCGTCCGGGAAAAAGGCAGTCAATCCGTTCACGGCCGCGGGTTGAGGTATCAGCTTCAGTTCGACCTCCGTCACCACACCCAGCGTGCCCTCCATACCGATAAACAGATCGATCAGGTCCATGCCCTCTTTGACATAGTAACCCGCCGCGCTTTTCACCTCCGGCATCGCGATGTCCGGCAGCTCGCCCGTTACCGTCCCTACGGTAAAACGCTGTCCAGCGGCCTTGTCGACACCTCGCTCCAGCCTTACGGTTTCGCCGTTGGCTAGCACCACGCACAAACTATTTATCCAGTCGCGCGTTGGGCCGTAGCTGAAGGTGCAGGCACCCGATGCGTTGCACGCCAGCATGCCGCCGATGGAGGCGGAGGTTTCCGTCGGATCGGGCGTAAACATCAGCCCCTCTTTTTCGGCCGCGTCGCGGATCTCCGTCAGCAGCGCACCGGGCTGAACCGTCAGCCGGGAATCATGGATTTCACCGATGGACTTCATCCGGCTCAGGTTGAGGATCAACCCACCCTCCGGCACCGCCCCTGCCGTAATGCCCGTGCGCGCCCCCTGAATCGTGACCGGCCAGTTGTTCTGCGATGCCTCCTGCAGTGCCGCCGAGACATCCGCATCGGACTTGGCAAACACAATCCGGTCGGCACTGCCGGACCGCCGGGATTCATCCCGCAGATATTCCTCATACTCGTCGCTGAAAACCTTGATCTCTTCCGCCATGCCAATCCTCCAAAACAAAACCAGCATACTAAAGCCGATGAATTATGCGAGCCAGATTGAAATCATGTTTCCAATGGTTGGAAGAAGTTTTCCAGGCCTTGGAAAAACGGAATTTGACAGCGGCGGTGCGGCTGCCGCATAACGGTTGGAACATGAAACCAGGTCTTCTTCTCACAATGTGCTGTGTTGCATTCATTGTCGGCGTCAACGCGAACGGCGACACAAAGAAAATCCTCTACAAGGAAACGGGGAAGCACCGGCTCCACTTTTTCGCGCGGTTCCCGGACGGCCACCGGAAGTCGGACCAAAGGGCGGCCATCGTTTTTTTCCGTGGCGGCGGCTACCAGCAGGGAAAGGGAGACAGCTTTCAATGGCATGCCCGCTATTTCAGCAAGCGCGGACTCGTCGCGCTCTCCGCCGAATTTCGGGGGGTCAAATCCCACAACGGAACCGCCATCACCGCCATGCAGGATTCGGTGTCGGCTATCCGCTGGATTCGAAAGAACGCCGACACGCTGGGGATTGATCCAAACAGGATCATCTTTTCCGGCGGCTCCGCCGGCGGTCATCTCGCGCTGGTGCCGGCCATGCTGGATATCGAAGATCCGACGGACGACGCATCCATCGGCAAAATGCCGAACGCGCTGGTGCTGTTCAATCCGGGGATCACCCGCACCATCAAGGACCGGGAATATTTTGAAGTCAAATGCCGCATCGATGTCAGCATGAAGGAAAAAATGTGTCCCATGCTCCATATCGGGCAAGGGCTTCCGCCCGCGGTAATTTTCCACGGCACCGAAGACGCGGTCATCCCCTACTCCACGGTTGAGGAATTCATTGCCCGCTACAAGAGCAAGGGGAACGTGGCCGTGCTGCAAGGCTACCCGGGAAAATCCCACGGGTTCTACCACATTAAAAAACCGGACATCTTCAAGGATACCTGCCTCAAGGCGGATCGGTTCCTTCAACAGCAGGGACTGATCGAAGGCAAAGAGAACCCGAAGATCGCAGACGAGATCATCGCGGCATGGAAACAGGATGGTGGGGGAAAGCGCAAATGATTCCCGGAACGGGCGATAAATGAATCGGAAACATCCTGCAAATCGAATATGGTTCTGTATCGTGCTGTCCACCGCATTATGGTTGCCGGTCGGCCATGCGCAGACCACCCGGCTCTGGAACAACTACCAGGTTTACCAGCCGGAAATCACCCGCGGAATCCTGGTGGATACCGACAACAACCAGTTGAAGCTGCGCTACAACCACTGCGCTTCCACCGTGTTTTACCAGGACCGGTGGTTTACCGTCTGGAACGCCAACACCATTGCGGCTGAAGGCGATTTGGGCCAACTGATCTACCTCTCCACCAGCACGGACTTTACCCACTGGACGGTGCCGGAACCGGTTTTCAGCACAGGGGCCACCAGCATCAATCCGATCGGACCCACCGATCATGGCCGCATGCAGCAGTGGCAGCCCAACCTGCTGGTAACGGACGGCGAACTTTGGTGCACCTGGGGCGAAAACGGGAAGAAGCCCGAGCTGGTCGGCACCTATTGTTCGAAACTGGCCTCCGCGAACGGTCGATGGAAAAACACAAAAATTCTGCTTCCCGGTGACAGCGGTCCTCCTGTCATCCATCCAGAAATAGACGGTATCGTCTGGCGGGCCTTTCCGTCGCAAAACCCGGTGGAACTCTCCGGCGGCCGGATTGTGGCACCGGTGACCCTGCGCGAAAAGAAGGGGTCGTTCCCTGCCGCCCAAAAACGCAATGCGGTCATCTACACCGACGACCGCGGCGCCAACTGGAGGCTGTCGGAACTGATTCAACTGCCTGCCGCTCCGACCGGTCAATGGGAACCGACCGTCTACGAACTCGACTCCGGCGAGATCGCCATGATTGCGCGGCGCAACGACAAGACCAACCTGGTTTCGCCGGCTGAGATTCTGCTGTTTGCCACCAGTTCGGATAAAGGCGCGACCTGGTCGGAATACGAGGTCCTCCCGCTGGAAGTGCTCTCCTCGCGGATGCATGTGCTTAATACCGGCAACCGCTTCTGCATGATTTACAACGACCACCGCCTCGGCGATGCCGGCCGCAAGGTCGACCGCTACAACCTGGCCCTGTTCACCAGCCCAAGCGGACGGGCGCGGGACTGGATGCCCGGCGTCAGCGTGACGCACAATCTTTGGGGCGTTGCCTATCCCCAGATGTTCGAGAAGGATGATGCGCTCTATGCCGCCTTTTCCCAAGGGAGCAGCCGTTCCATCCACACCGCGCGGATCCGCCCGAAACCGGACCCCGCGCGGCATTGTATTTTTCCAAGGCACCTGATGGACAGCCGTCCCGATGTGCGCAACGGCATGCTGGCCTTCGATTTCCGCCAGCTAATCAAGTCCAAATGGAAAATGGATTTGGGCAAGGGCGACTTTTCGATCGCCGCCCGGCTGGTTCCGCGCCACCGCGGCATGGTGGTGGACGGACGGGCCAAGCGGAAAGGGATGGTTCTTGCGTTGAAAAAGGTCGGCGAGGGCCTGGCGGTCTCGTGCAGCATAGCCGGCTTCCCGGGTGGATCCCGGAGCTTTACGATGTCTGAAACCGTGCCGAAAGGAAGGCCGCTCTATGCGGGGGTCTCTTTTCAAAACGGCAAACGCCTCCGCCTGTATGTTAACCATGCGGTCGAAGCGTTCGAGATTTCCGACCGCATCAACCTCAGCACCGGTGCACCGCTGTTTTTCGGTTCGCTTCAACATACCAACTCCGCCCTGTTCAACTACTACGGCCTGATCGACCAGCTGCTGGTTTTCAACCGGGCGCTCGACGACGACGAACACGCGCTCCTGCAATCGGGGGGGGTCCAACGCCAACGGACTGCAGCTGCGGCTCAACAGCGACACCTTCAGCGGCCCCGGCTTCACGATGGCACCTGCCGAAATCTTTGAGGACACCGCCTACGGAACCGACATCAAGCGGATTCGCGGACAGGGTTCCGCCGCAGTCGAAGTTCCGCCGTTCAATCTGGCTGCCGGGGATACGGTGCATATCCGGTTTGAGTATAAAACCGGCACCCCTAAAACCGCTATTGTTTTATGTACCATCGGGGATGCAACCAACCCGCTGCGCGTGGAGCTTGCTGCGGATGGAACCATTGTCGCCCGGGACAACACCGGCCACGTCCACTCGGTCGCCGCCCACCAGCCCCAGGTTTATACACCGGTGGAACTGGCCGTATCCAAAACGCATGCTGTGATTTCGGTCAATGGAACCGAGGCCCGGTTTAACCGCTCTTTCAATCCGGCCCGGTTTTTTCTCGGGCAGGGTTATCTTGAAAAACGCGATCCCTCAACCCAGACCTTCCTGTGCCGGATCAGCTCGGTTAAAACCCGGGTGCAGCGCCCATAGAAAAGTTCCAGCCCCTGGAAAACATTCCCCCGCCGTTTCCAATCATTGGAAAACCCGGGAAGAAAAGTTCCCGTCCGATCCTTAATTTGCGATTAGGTTAGTAAGCATCGCGGTAATGACTTCTTTTTCCTGCGGACGGCTTTCGGCGATCATCAGGGTCATGGCAACAAGCGCATTGTCCGCCACGCGTTTGTTGCCATCCTTATCGTAGAGCAGTTTGTTTTTTGCAGAGAAGCGCAGAAAGACAGCGGCGGCAATCCGCTTGTTACCATCCACAAAGCTGTGGTTCTTAACAAGGAAATAGAGCAAGTGCGCCGCCTTTTCCTCGACAGAGGGATAGACATTATTGCCGTCGAAGCTCTGCATTATGGCATTGAGCGAACTGTGCAGGCTTTGATCCTTCTCCTTGCCAAATACCGCCGTATTGCCGAATTTTTGCCGCATGGCATCGATCAACTGCATGGTTTCATCGTAGGTAACCGGTCTGGCCTTGCGACGAGAGGTCTTGCCGATAGTCACGCGCTGATGGTCGTAGTCGTCAAGCAAGTCAAGGGCTGTGGCATACTCTGCAACGGTTTGCAGCAAAATGGAGGCTTCGTCGCCAGAAAGGGCTTTGCGCCTGGAGATGTCGGAAACCAGCTTGAGGGTTAGCTTCAACTCCTTGAGCCGCTTTTCGTTGACAGTATGGCCCTGCACAATGTGCTGCCGCAGTACATTGGTAGCCCAGATGCGAAACTCCGTGCCGCGCTTGGAGTTGACGCGATAGCCAACGGAAATAATGGCATCCAGATTGTAGAATTGCGTTTGGTAAGCTTTCCCATCAGCTGCAGTATGTGCAAATTTTGCACATACTGAATTCTTGTCCAACTCACCGGAGTGGAAAACATTGCGGAGATGCTTGGTGATTACGCTTCGTTCTGTAGAAAAAAGCTCAGCCAATTGTGCCTGCGTCAGCCAAATGGTTTCGCGCTCCAGCTGCACATCCAGCTGAATGTCCCCATCCTTGCTTTTGTATAAAACCAGTTCAGATTTGCTTGGGTTTATCATTCGGATTCCTCCTCTAAACCGCAACGAATTTATCAAAGCAGAACGATTATGCGAGTCAGTCCGGTCGGAAAATACCGGCGGCGGGCATTTATTTTGTCAACTCGATGGTATCGAGTTCTATCGTCAGGGAGTGATCTGCCGATGCGGGGAACACCAACCCGATACGACCATGGGAAGTCCACTCCGCCCAAGCTGGGGAAAGCGATGCGTCAACCGGATAGTCGTGCCACTGCCCATCAACCTGAACCGCGAAGGGAATGTCCTTCCCTTTCCAAATATTGGAACGCAACATTGCAAGTGCGGTACAACTTTCACAGCGGCCGGCTGAAGACACCCGCATACGGAAAATCAGTTTCGAAAAACGCCCGGTGTCGATGCTGCCTTCCCGGAAACCGCCCCGACGGAACTGCCGGCAATTGCGACAAGTAGTGCCAAGGCAAACCATTTTACCATTGTCTTCATTCTCATCAAATCGGGAAGCAACCCCGCGGACATTATCCGTTTTTCAATGTGATGACGACTTTGCAGTCCACGGTTTCATCGGGCTCGATGACGGCGAGTGTTCCGTTCTCTTTTTCCGCCGCCTGCCCATCGGGATGGCAATTGGCGGGTTCCAGCCCCACCACATATTCCTGCTGCCCCATCATTTTCCACTGGGTGAAAAACGGCAGATTGGCTTTGGAATAGGCCACCTCCATGGCCATGCCTGAATCCGGGTTGCGGAGCGTGACGCGCGCCATGCCGTCCCCGTCCGCTTCCACGTCGTGATAGAAGCACTGCTCGGCATAGCCTTCGGTCGGCGGCTGGCAGCGGCTCCACTCGCCAAGCCCGGCGGCGGCATCGTCGGTGCGCGGCACGGTGCTGAGCATGTGGCCCTCGATCACCGATTCCGCGCCAAGCAGCGGGAAGCCGGCATTGATGTGGTAGAGGATCATCAGCGGCGATGGACGGACGCCGCAATTGATAATCTGATCGCTGATGGTGATGGAGTTGTCGCCCAGTGCCGTTGAAACCGTGCGGCGGAGTTCCAGATTTTCACCGAAAAGACTGCATTCCCGCATCACACCGGAAACGCTCAGCCGGTATGTTCCATCCACCCATTCCTGCACGACGGAAATATTTTCAGCGGGGGTATTGGAAAGGCGGCCGTGCAGCCCGAGCGGTCCATCAACCCGCATCCCCTCTTCGGTCTCCGGCGAACCCACGTTGCGCAATCCGCAACCGGCCAGCAGTCCGCCGCCGAAACTGCGCAGCCAGCGCAAACCATCCGGCTCGAAATAGGAGGGATGAACCGTACCGACCGGCGTCATGTAGGCAAAAGGCACCCCTTGGAAGGATGCCTCGCCGATATCCATCCCCCGATCCAGCAGGATGCAGAAACGCAGGCCGGTTCCATTATCGACGTCGGCAACGCGAATGCCACGGCCCTTGCCGTCGTCGAGCACCGATGTGCGCACCCGAGCAAGCTGGTTCATCGATCCAATATGCGGTTTCAATTCCTGACGGGTCATTTTTTCAATGTTCATCGTGTCTCCTCCTGCAAATGCGGAACAATTTGAACCCAAACCTCCGCCGCCTCCGCGTCCCAGCCTTTCCACAGCGATTCGAGTCCGGCACGGATTTTTTCCACATCGTCTCCAAACAGGCTGCGGGCGCCCAGCGCGGCACCTTCGGCAAGGACCACCGGTTGGATCCCCTGGCTGAGAACCAGGCGCATGGTGCCGATCATTCGGTCGTCCCAGCCCAGTTTGCGCTCGAGATCGCGGCAAACGCGGCCCACGCGGTCGGTCAGGAACGGATTGACCATCCGCTCCAGCAGGTCGTCGGCATATTCGGCAAATCCAACCGGTGTAAACAGGGCATCCACGCCGGACCATTTTTTACAGAGCGCCGCACCGGATTCATCCACAAAGGCGGTGCGGGCCCGGCGCAGCAGTTCCCCTGCATCCGCCAGTTCGTGCATAAACTGCACTCCGGTTTGCTGCGCATGCAGACCCAGCCAAAGGTGGATCGCGTTGTGCCCGTAAAGCTTCGCCTCCTCGAACGGAAGCAGGTCGGGTTTATCGATCAAACCCTGCACGCACCGGGCGTCGATTCCGGCGCAGGACTGGATCAGAATATGGTTGAAGGCCTCCACGAGATGCCCGCGATCAGCCGTCGGCGTCAACGTCGGGATATTTCGCCGGGCGCACTCTTCGGCAGGGAAGATGCAGCTCATCTTTCCGATGACGGTATTGAGCACCTGCGTCTGCGGCAACGGGCCCAGGACTTTTGCAAGCTCTTCGGCGGCGTGGTTGTGGTTTTCGGCGGCATAAATAAAGCGGCGCCGGTCCGGCTGCCTTTCGAGTCCGGTTTTCAGCCAGCCGAGATGTTTGTAAAATGCAATGCTCGGCAGCGCGGTGGCCATCTCATCGGCCTCGGCCGCCGCTTCTGTCAGTTTTTCAAGATCCTCCGGCACCATCGGATTATAGATTTCCACCCCGGCAATCGTTTCCGTTCTTACGGCTTCATTCGACGCAATATTAATCTGCAGGGTGCCGCCATGGTCACGAACCGCCTGGACCAATGCCGCATCCACATCCGCGATCACCAACCGGTCAAAGCCGCCGCGAAAGGCACCATCGAGAAAGATACTGGTCTGGATCGGACCGAGACCAATGCCGAGAAATGTTTTCATCAAATTCCTTACAGGTTCTGTAAAATCGGTTTCAGTGTAGGATAAAGTTGTCGATAAAGCGCATGCTTTTCGCGGTAGAGCGCATGCCGCCGCGCATCCGGCTGGAAAACGCGGTCCCGCTTCACAAAAATGTCGACGGCTTCATCAGCCGTTTTAAAAACACCGGTCGACAGCCCCGCCAACATGGCGGCACCCAGCATCCCGGCTTCGGTGATCCGGGGACGGACAAACGGCACCCCCAGAATATCGGCCTTGATCTGGAGAAGCGCATCGGACTTCGCTCCACCACCCGATGCAATAAACTCGGTGGTGTCGATGCCCAGACGACGAAGCGCGTCCATGCCCTCCATGAAATAAAGCGTGGTCCCCTCGTAAACGGCCTTCAGGATTTCCCCGCGGGTGGTGCCCATCTTTAGGCCGACGACGACGCCCGAGGTGTCGGGGGCATGGTGCGGCGGCGGATCGAAATGGGGCAGCACCAGCAAGCGCGTGGGGTCGTCGGGAAGTTCTGCGTCCAGATACTCATAGACGTTTGTCCCGGTCGGCGGAACATCGGCGGAGGCGAAGGTATCCCGGAACCACTTCACCAGCAGCCCGCTTTGATTATAGAGAAACGATACATACAGGCCGGGCAGCACATGATGCTCGATATTCAGGTTTTCGCGCAGCATCGACAGGGAATCATCCGGTTTTTCATACATCGGCGTAATGCAGTCGAACGAGCCGATCCCGTAGACCGCCCGGCCCGCCGTGGTGCCGCCGCATCCGAGCGCGTTGCAGCACTGGTCGTGTCCTCCCGCGACCACATGGACCCCCTTGGGGAGTCCGAGCTCGGCGGCCATGGCATCCGCCACCGTCCCGATCACCGTCCCGCCGGGAACCACCCGGCCCAGTTTTTCACGCGGGATTCCGCTCCACTCCAGCAGTTCGTCCGACCAGTCGTTCCGGTCGAGATCGAAGAGCAGGGTGCGGTTGGCGTGCGAATTATTGGCAACGGCCTCGGCCCCCAGCATGAACGCGATAAAATCGGACCAGAGGAGGAAAAAGTCGGCCTGTTCATAAATCGCCGCGCGGTATTCCTTCAACCAGAGAAGCTTGGGAAGCGAATAGTTCGGTCCCAGCAGGTTGGGATTGATCGAATAGATATTTTCGCGACCGAACTGTTCGACCAACCGGTCGATGTGTTCTTGGCCGCGGTCGTCCACGCATAGAATGCTGTTGTCAAGAATCGCTCGGTTTTTGGAGACGGGCACAAAGGCTTCGCCGAAAGAACTGACCGCAAGCGCGGTAACGGGATCGTTGGCCGCCTGCGCCGCCACTTCCGCAACCACCTCCTTGGTGCTCTCCCAGACGGCCCGGCTGTCGAGCTCGGACCAGCCGGGTTGCGGATGCAGCATATCGTATTCACGATAGGCCTGCGCCAGGCAGGAACCATCCAGTCCGAAAACACCGGCCTTGCAGCCACTGGTTCCCAGATCTATTCCAAGCAGACTCATAGGTTTTTGAGGTCGTACCCCAGGTATTTCGTGAACGCTTCGCGCACGGCCGGCGCCACGTGTCCGGCGGTAACGCTGACATGATGGCGGTAGCCTTCGTGGCCAACGTATTCCAAAACATCCTGCAGGTTTTCAATCCGGGCCACGCCGGCGCAGCCGAAATAGCCTTCCGCGATTTCATCCGGGGTGAATTCGCCTTCGCCCAGATAGCAGCAGAGCTTCCCGTCCACGGTCTTGGAGCTGGCGAAGGTCATCGCCGTCGGGGCAATCCGCCCGACATTGCAGCCCCAGCCGCAACCCGCGCCGAAGGCCTTGGCAAACATCGGATGCTCGATCACCTGTCCCTTGGCGGCCATCAGGCCCTGCGGCACCGGGCCGCAATGGAACAGAATGCATTTATCGGGATCGTCGCCGTAGTTGTTGTTCCAGTCCAGGCAGGTCGCCGGACGCTGGGACGCCAGCCCCAAGGCGTGCATCGGAACCGCATTGCAGACATCCAGCTCGCAGGCGGATGCGATGCCGCGGTTGTTCAGCTCGCTCAGAATCACACAGGGGGAAATCCCCAGCTCTTTTTCCATTTCGATCCAGCAGCGCAGCGCCATGGCATCCATCTTGTATTCCACGATAATGTCATCGAGCACCACGCCCAGCTTGGTCAGCATTTCAACCTTTTCCGCCGGGACACCGGTCCAGTTGGTGTAGTTCTTCAACACGTCCGCCTTGGCGGCAAACGCATCGTCGCTGGTCTTGACATCGCGGATGCGCAGGAACACCTCCGAGAGGTCCAGCGTCTCGGTGGTGATGCCGTAGCGCTGCAGCGTCAATTCGTCGAACCGCACCGTTTTGAACGCGGTGGTCCGGGCGCCGATCGCACCGACCGTGAAACGCTTCATATTGTTCGCCACCCGGCAGACTGCGGCAAACTGGTGGGCGTGCGTTTCAAACGCTTCGCTGGTCGGGGCCACCGTGTGGGGCTGGAAGGTTGTGAAGGGCAACCCGTACTGGCAAAAGACATCCATCACCGAGAATTTTCCGCAAAACGCGTCGCGCCGGTCGGCAAATCCCATCTTGTCCAGTTCGTCCGGGTAGGCCTGGACCAGGATCGGCACCCCGCAATCCTCCAACGCGGCAATGGCGCCGGTTTCGTCGCCGAAGTTCGGCAGGCAGAGGATCACCCCGTCGTACTTTCCGCGGTTTTCCTTGAGAAACTGGGCATACTTAATACCGTCGTCGATTCCCTCAATGGCCCCGTACTTGGTCAGGGATTCATCCATCATCAGGGTTTCGTAACCCAGCTTTTCAAGGACGGAAGAGAGTTCCGCACGGGCGGTGGAAATCAGTTTCTCGGGGAAGAAACCGCGGTTGCCGAAATAGAGCGCAAAGGTAACAGGTTTGGTATTCATGGTCATCATTCCTCCGGGTTAAGCAGGTTTGCAGAATCCTGCACTTCAAGATCGTCGCGCAGGACGGTCAGCATCGCGTTGTAGACGGCGTCCTGCGCGGCGCCGACGCCTTTTGAAACCGTCTGTTCATACGGCAGACGGATCGCGGCCG
This sequence comes from Kiritimatiellales bacterium, assembly GCA_021734595.1. Classification (GTDB taxonomy): domain Bacteria; phylum Verrucomicrobiota; class Kiritimatiellia; order Kiritimatiellales; family Pontiellaceae; genus JAIPIO01. The sequence continues at coordinate 15,802 of JAIPIO010000056.1, forward strand.
CCACATTGATTTTGGCGATACCGTGCTTGATGGACTCCATGATGTATTCCTTGCGGATCCCGGTGCCGCCGTGCAGCACAATCGGTATGTTGATCTTCCGGTAGATCCGGTCCAGATGCTCGATATTGAGCCGGGTGGCGATTTTCTTCTTGTCCTTGGTGGCCGCGGAAATGGCACCGTGAATATTCCCGACCGCCACCGAAAGCCAGTCCCCGCCGGTTTCATCGACAATCCGCTTGGCCCCGTCCGGGTCGGTAAAACCCTTCCCGGATTCAAAAAGCTCTTCGTACGG
>JAIPIO010000057.1 GCA_021734595.1 Kiritimatiellales bacterium
GCTGTCCCAACATAGGGGAAAACTATTTCATCGTCTGATGCAGCAATCGGTGGTTTCGAGACCGAAAGCTGTTAAGGATTTTTACAACACTAAACCACAACATGTAGAGGCCACTTGATTAAGTCAGCCAGCCACGTTTTGTTATGAATGCCTGGTCGGTACAGTTTGATGAACCGGTCTCCTATCGGGAAGCGCTGGATATGCAGCACCGTTTCCTGAAAGCCCGGCAGGAGGATGAGATTCCCGACACGGTCCTGCTGCTCCAGCATAAGCCCGTTGTTACGCTGGGCAACCGCGGGCGGGACAACTACCTGCTCAAAACGCCTGAAGAATACCGTGCCTTGGGGATTGATCTTTTTCATGTGGAACGCGGCGGGGATGTGACCTACCACGGGCCGGGGCAATGGGTCCTCTATCCCATTCTTCATCTGGGAGGCAGCGAGGCCGACTCCCACGGGTATCTGCACAACCTCGAGGAAGTTGCCATCCGCACGCTCAACGATTACGGCATTGAAGGATTCCGCCGGGAGGGCAAGTCCGGCGCATGGACGGCACAGGGGAAAGTGGCTGCTATCGGATTTCGGCTGAAGCGCTGGGTGTCGTTCCATGGCATGAGCTTTAACGTCAGTCTTGATCTCAGCGGGTTCCAGACGATCGTGCCGTGCGGGTTGGTGGGGGAGCCAGTGGCCTCGCTGCAAACCATTCTCGGCGATGCGTGTCCTGAAATGAATGCGGTCCGCGATTCCCTGTTAAAACATTTTTCCGAAGTCTGCAAACGCGATTTGGAGTGCTTCAACGCTAATCGGGAGTTGCCTCCCGCGTTGCGGGGTTTGATGAGTGATCAGTGAGTCGTGATTTCTTCCACGACTCACGTTTCACCCGTCACTTCTCAATACTCCACATTCCATTCCTTCACCTGCGCCATGGCATGTTGCGCGGTTAGGTCGATATGGATGGGGGTGAGGGCGACGTAGCCGTCCGCCACCACCCGCACGTCAGTGTCGGGGGAGTCGTCGAGCAGGTCGAGTTCGCCGTCGAGCCAGTAGTAGTCGTTGCCGCGCGGATCGCTGTGCTTCAGGAATTTTTCGACAAAGCGGGAACGGCCCATGCGGGCGGCCTTCATGCCTTTGAGTTCGTTGTAGGGCCGGTTCGGTATATTCACATTCAGGAGCGTGCCGTCCGGCAGCGGATTCTTCAGTACGTTGGCCACGATTTCCGTCGCGACTTTTTTGGCGGTGTCCCAATTCGGGTTCAGGTAGGTGCAAAGCGATATGGCGATGGCGGGGACGCCGAGAATAACCGCTTCGCTGGCGGCGGATACGGTGCCAGAATAGAGTACGCTGATGCCGGTGTTGGAGCCGAGGTTGATGCCGCTGACGACGAGGTCGGGGAGGTCGTTTTCCATCAGCAGGCAGAGCGCGAGTTTGATGCAGTCGGCCGGGGTACCGCCCACGGCAAGACCAAAGGGGAGGTCGTCTTTTTCGACGGAGACGGTTTTGATCGGGTCGGAAAGCGTGATGGCATGCCCGGCGGCGCTGCGTTCCACATCCGGTGCCACCACATGAATGTCGCCCAAGGGCGTAACGGCCTCGTGGAGCGCCTTGATGCCGCGCGCGTGGATGCCGTCATCGTTGCAAAGTAGAATTTTCATACGCGCAATATGCCCGTTCAGCCGCCGCAGTTCAATGCGCAAAAGCGGGCCGGTTTCCAATGTCTGGAAAATTTATTCCGATGGTTGGAAAGAACAAGGCCGGATTTTCCAGCCATTGGAAGGGGGGTGCACCCTTGACCTTTGCGTACAGGTTGGTTAGCTTCTGCCTTCGATTTTTTGATGGGGAACCATAATGCCTGAAATTCAAATATTGCCCTCGATACTGGCGGCGGACATTGGCCACCTGGCCGACGGTTGCCGTCGTGCCGCGGCGGCGGGTGCGGATCAGCTTCATGTGGATGTGATGGACGGCGTGTTTGTGCCGAATATCAGTTTCGGGCCGGATGTGGTGAAGATGGCCCGCGCGGAGGTAGACATTCCGCTGGATGTGCACCTGATGGTGATAGAGCCGCAGTATCATGTCGAGGCGTTCGCCGAGGCGGGGTCGGACACGATCCTGATCCATATCGAGGCCAAATGCGATGTGGAACAGGTGCTGGCGGATATCCGCGGGCTCGGCTGCCGTGCCGGAATCACGCTGAACCCGGAAACCCCGGCGGAGAGCATTTTCCAATGTCTGGAAAACCGGCTGGTGGACGAAGTGCTGTGCATGTCGGTTCATCCAGGGTTTGGCGGGCAGCAGTATCTCCAGTATGTGGAGGAGAAGATTGTGCAGATCCGCCGAAAAGCGGAGTGGGTTGATATTTCAATCGATGGCGGCATCAATGGTGAAACGGCCCAAACGGCCGCCGCGCACGGCGTGAATATGTTCGTGGCCGGCTCCTATCTGTTTAAACAGGCCGATATGAAAGGTGAGATTTCCAATCTCCGGAAATCCGCTGGGGACAACTTTTGCAAGGCAGTATGAACGACTTATCACTAGTACGGAATTTTTGCATTATCGCACACATCGACCACGGCAAGTCTACGCTGGCCGACCGCATGCTGGAACTGACGAAGACGGTAGAGCAGCGCAATATGAAGGAGCAGTTGCTCGACTCGATGGATCTGGAGCGCGAGCGCGGCATTACCATCAAGGCCCATCCGGTGACGATGAAATATACGGCGAAGGATGGAAAGGAATATACCTTCAACCTGATCGACACACCCGGACATGTGGATTTTTCCTATGAGGTTTCCCGCAGTCTGCAGGCCTGCGAGGGCGCGATTCTGGTGGTGGACGCGGCGCAGGGAGTGGAGGCGCAAACGGTTTCAAACACCTATCTGGCGGTTGAGAACAAGCTGGCGATCATTCCGGTGCTGAACAAGGTTGAAATGCCCAATGCGGATGTCGATGAGGTTTCCCAGCAGATCGAGGACATCCTTGCCATCGAGGCGACCGATGCGCTGCAGGTGAGTGCCAAGACGGGTTTGGGCGTGAAAGCGGTACTTGAAGCGGTGGTGGAGCGTTTCCCTCCGCCTCCTCCGGGCAAGGATAGCTTTACCCGTGCATTGGTGTTCGACTCCAAATACGACGCCTACCGTGGCGTGGTGGTCTATATGCGCGTCTTCAGCGGTCGGCTGACGGCAGGCGACCGGGTGCAGGTGATGAGTACCGGTGAAAACTACGAAATCAAGGAAGTCGGCGTATTCACCCCTGAAATGTCCAAGCGCAATGCGCTGGAAGAAGGTTCGGTAGGCTATGTGATCGCCAACATCAAGGATGCCTCCGAAATCAAGATCGGCGACACCCTGACGCTTTCAAAGGCGCCCGCTTCAGACGCGTTGCCGGGATTCAAGGAAATCCATCCAATGGTCTTTTCGGGCATATATCCGGTGGAAACGTCCGACTATGAGAAGCTCGGTTCAAGCATGGACAAGCTGCGCCTTAACGATGCTTCATTCAGCTTCCAGGCCGAGTCGTCGATTGCCTTGGGTTTTGGTTTCCGCTGCGGGTTTCTGGGATTGCTGCACATGGAAATCATAATGGAACGTCTGCGCCGCGAGTTCAACCTCGACATCATTTCGTCGTACCCGAACGTGGTTTACCGGATCATCATGAAAAGCGGCGCGGTGGAAGAGATCGATAATCCCATGTATCTTCCCGACCTCTCGGTGATTGAGCGCATCGAGGAACCGATGATCAACGCCACGATTATCTGCCCGACCGATTATCTGGGCGAGATGATGAAGTTGATCATGGATCGGCGCGGGGATATTGTTAAGACCGATTCGATCGACGGGCGCCGGGTGATGCTCACCTGCCACATGCCGCTGAACGAAGTGCTGCTCGACTTTTACGACAAATTGAAGACTATTAGCCGCGGCTATGCTTCGATGGACTATGAATATTCCGACTACCAGGCTGCCGACCTGGTGAGGATGGATGTCATGATCCATGGCGAGGTGGTTGATGCCTTTTCGAGCATCCTGCACCGCACCAAAGCGGAGTTCCGCGGGCGACAGATGTGCAAGTCGTTGCTTGATGTGATTCCGCGTCAGGCCTTTGCCGTGGCACTGCAGGCAGCGGTGGGAGGAAAGATTATCGCCCGGGAGACCGTACGCGCCTATCGCAAGGATGTAACCGCCAAATGCTACGGTGGCGATATCAGCCGCAAGCGCAAGTTGCTCGAACGGCAGAAAGAGGGTAAAAAGAAGCTCAAGAAAATCGGCAAGGTGAACATTCCGCAGGAAGCGTTCATCGCGGTGCTGAAAACCAATACGCAGGGATAAGTTAACAGGCAGAAGGCAGGAACATGATTGAAATACTAAAACGTAGAAAACTCAGGAAGCATCTTAAGGATTATCTGCACGCCGCGAAACACGCCCGCCACATGCGCGAGGATATCGCTAATCCTGAAGACATTTCCCTTTTGCTTGACGCCGAAGCCGCCGTGGCGGCCATTTACCAGACCGGGACCGGCGATGCCGAACCGGCCATTAATAGGCTGGCGGATGCGATCGAAAAAGTATACCCCGCTCCGCCGAATGCCGGTGTGCGCGAAAACGTGGAAGTGATTATCGTGGCGCTCGCCGCCGCTATGGCGATCCGCGCCTTCTTCTTCCAACCCTTCAAGATTCCGACCGGTTCCATGCAACCCACGCTGAACGGGATTTTGTTGGAACAGCAGTCGAAGGCGGGCGTTCTTGACCGTCAGCCCCTGAAATTCGTGAAGTGGTTGTTCACCGGTGAGTCGTACAAGGTATACCGGGCCAAGGTGAGCGGAAATGTGACTCGTAGTTATGGGGATCGCGATAAGCTTTATGTCGAGATTGGTGGCGTTAGTCACAAAATCCCGCGAAACCTGTATGAGGCAGGTTATGTTCAACTCCGGGATTTTTATTCCAAAGGGGATGTGATTGCCGCATGCAAGGTGATCGCGGGCGACCATATCCTGGTCAATAAAATGAAGTACAACTTCATGCGGCCACAACGTGGCGATGTTGCGGTTTTTGACACACGCCATATCGACCACCCCGAAGTCCGGGAAAAAACCTTCTACATCAAACGGATGGTGGGTCTTTCCGGCGAAAAGATTCAGGTTCAGAATGGCCGGTTGGTAGCAAATGGCAAGATTGTGACCACGCCGCCCATATTTGAAAAGATCGCCACGGCTGAGGAATACAGCGGCCACGGCAACGCCGGACAGTTGTCGCGCGAAAGCGATGTCCTGCAGGTTGGGGCGGATGAATACCTGATGTTTGGAGACAACACGCATCACAGTCTGGACGGGCGTTATTTCGGCGGCGTGAAGCGGGATGATTTCCTGGGACCGGCCTTTTTCGTCTATTGGCCTTTCAGAAGCCATTGGGGAATGGTGCACTAGGAACCTTAAATTTACGGGATTTGCGGGTTGACTTCATCCCCGGCATGGCTATTATCCGTGCCTTGTTTTCTGATATATAAAACGAGTTTTAACCGGAGTTGAATTAATATGCCGAACCTGAAAAGCGCAAAAAAGAGAATGCGGCAGTCGGAGAAAAGTTATGAACGCAATGTGCAGGTACGCACGCGTGTCAAGAGCGCTCGCCGTGCCATGATGGAAGCACTGGAAGGCAAGGACGCGGAATCCGCCGAAAAGGCTTTCCGTACTTATTGCTCGGTTCTCGATAGTGCCGCCAAGAAAGGCGTCATTACAAAGAATACTGCAGTCCGTCGCAAAACGAATGCGGCCAACGGCGTGCGTAAGCTTGCATCTGTGTAGGCAAATCCCGTCGCATCAATGAAAAACCCGCCAAACTGGCGGGTTTTTTCGTGTTTGGGAATGGTTCGTCCCTCACCAATTCTCAAGCAGACCATCCAGCAGGAACCTAGAGAGATCCGCTGCAGCAACCGGCAATGTGCTCCGTTTGGCACCGGTCAGGTCTGAACTGAACGGGAAGGTTGCTTCTCCGTAGACCTTGTTAATGCTCGAGATTACTTTTCCGGTCTCCCTGTTCTTCAGTTGGCTGTCGGCTGTTATTATCAGCCGGTACTCTCTGGCACGCGATGTTTTGTTTTTGTCATAACTCAGCGCCTGTAGTTCGTAATCCGTCATGGTCACTTCCAGCACAGCGTCCGCCAGTTTGGAGTTTTCAATGGTTACCCGTCCATCAAACTGAATACGCTGTCTCAACGCTTTTGTAACTTCGAGTTCAATGGCCGGTTCGGTGGTTTTATTGATGACCGGTGCCAGATGAACGCTTTTAATGCCTTCCGGTGCGGTTCCGCCAAGTTCGTATCCCGCGCAGCCGCCGAACAACAGAACGACCGCCAAACAGGGGATGGATAATACTGAAAAGATGTGCTTCATATTGCCTTCCTGATTTTGGTGTGTACTGTCTCAGAAAAAATGAATTTGTCAAAGCTTGATTCCGTACGGAACTCTACATACTCTGGCTTTTCGTTTTAAACCAATAGAGAGGATGGTTATGAAAAAGGTATTAATCCCTACTAAGTTGAATGGAGTGGCCCGCGACATGCTGACCGCGCACGGCGGATACGAAGTGGTACAGGATGATTCAACGGACTTCGGCACACTGGCCGAACAGAATCCCGACAGCTACGCGGTGATTGTCCGCAGCGAAAAGGTGACCCCGGAGATTATGGATGCCCTGCCGTCCCTGAAAGTGGTGGTTCGCGCTGGGGCGGGATACAATACCATCGACACCGTCTACGCCCGCAGCAAGGGCATCGATGTGATGAATACGCCCGGCGCCAATGCCAACGCGGTTGCCGAAGAAGTGGTCGCCCTTATGCTGGCGGATGCGCGCCACGTTGTCGCTGCAGATCCCTCCACCCGTGCCGGAAAATGGGAAAAGAAAAAATTCATGGGTCGGGAAGTTACGGCTAAAACCGTTGGTCTGGTTGGTTTCGGTGCCATTGGACAACTGGTCGCCAAGCGTCTCTCAGGCTTTGACGTAAAGGTTCTGGCCTACGACCCGTTCCTTTCCGCCGAGCGCGCCGAGGAGCTGGGAGTGCAACCGGCTACCGTTGAAAAGGTTTTTTCCGAGTGCGACTACGTCTCGCTGCATATGCCCGAGAACGACGACACCCGTGGCATTGTCAACAAATCGTTGCTGTCTTTGATGAAAGACGGCGCCACGCTGGTGAATTGCGCCCGTGCGGGAATTGTCAATGAAGAAGATTTGCGCGCCGTTAAGGCCGAAAAGGGGCTGCGCTTCCTCAACGATGTATATGCCAAGGACGCCGAGGGCGACAAGAGCGTGGCGGATATCGCCGATGTCATGCTGCCGCATCTGGGTGCCAGCACCCAGGAGGCCAACTACAACGCCGCCCGCCGGGCGGCGGAGCAGATTATTGCTTTTGACGACAAAGGGATTGCCAACTACGTGGTCAACCGCGACATCCCGGAAGGGCTGGACCGCAACTACTGCGAGCTGGCCTACACCCTCGCGCGCCTCTGCCGCAGCATTGCCGGTGCCCACAAAAAGACCAAGCTCATTGAAACCAGCTTTTACGGCAACCTGAAGCCCTATGGCGATTGGCTGCTCGTTCAGATTGTTGCTGCTCTGAGTGACGATTTCGACCACACGCAGGGTGCAGTTGCCGCGCTTGACTACCTCAAGGAAATGGGCGTGGAATACATCAACCGCGAAACCGATACCAGCAAGGGTTACGCAAACTCCATCACGGTGGATGTAACCAGCAGCGTGGATGCCGAGACGCTTTCCCGCGTCAGCGTGCGCGGTACCGTTGCGGAAGGCCATCAGATGATCTCCCGCATCAACGACTTCGACAAGCTCTACTTCGAGCCCGTTGGTGTGGCGACCCTATTTGTTTACAAGGATCGCCCTGGCGTCATTGGTGCCATCGGCAATGCCTTGGCTGAAGCCGGCATAAACATCGACGATATGCGCAACCCGCACGATCCGTCCGGCGTAAATTCGCTGGCTTTGATGCAGATTGACAAACCGATCGATTGCGCTCTGGTGGCGAAGATTGCGAAACAGATTGAGGCTCAGCACTCGTCCTGCATCGTGTTCTAATATGCCGGAAGGTGAACCGAACGACCGCCCCGGATTTGCCTGGGCGGTTTTTTATGGGAGGCAGGCATGACTGACCGTCAGTGGGAAACGCTGCTTCGCGTAATCAATGGGGAGCAGTTAAATCCGCTTCCGGCGGCATTTATTATCGATTCGCCATGGCTGCCCGGTTGGTACGGTTGCAGCACGCTGGACTATTTTTCCAGCGATGAAGTTTGGTTGGCAGCCAACCGCAAGGCGGTTGAGTCCTTTCCCGATATTATGTTTCTGCCTGGTTTCTGGGCCGAATATGGAATGTGCACGGAACCTTCCGCTTTTGGCGCGCGCTGTTCCTGGAGCGAGAAAAATCTGCCGCACGCTGAAAAAATCCTGGCGGATGTGGATGCCCTTGCAAACATCCGCGATCTGCTCCACAAGCCCGATCCGCGCGTGGATGGGTTGCTTCCGTTCATACTCAATCGGTTGCGGCGCAGCGAAGCGGCCCTGCAGGAGATGGGCCACGCACACCGTTTTGCCGTGGCGCGCGGCCCGCTCAATATTGCTTCATTCCTGATGGGAACAACCGACTTCCTGATGGGGCTGCGCCTTTATCCAGCGGAGTCGCACTATCTGCTCGAAGTCGTTACCGATTTTCTGATCGATTGGACCGGCCTCCAGCTGGAAACGTTCCCAACGATGGATGGAATTCTGCTGTTGGACGATATTGTCGGCTTTATCGGGCCGGAGGATTGCGCCGAGTTCATGATGCCGTATTTTAAACGAATCTACGGCGAATTCGATGTCAGTGTAAAATTCCTGCACAACGATGCGGAAGGCCGTGTCTGTGCGCCGCTGCTGCCGGAAATCGGCGTAAATCTGTTCAACTTCAGTTTCCTGCATAGCTTTAAGGAAATGAAGGAGCTGACCGGAAACAAGGTTGCGTTGCTGGGTCAGATTCCGCCGCGGGATGTCCTCGCCGCCGGTTCGCCAGAAGAGGTCGCGGCCGCCGTCAAGGCATCGCTTTCCGGTCTGGATGATACGACCCGGATTATTCCCTCCTGCGGCGGCGGCATGCCCCAGGATGTGCCGACCGACAACCTGCGGGCATTTGCCACTGCGCTTGCTTAGGCATTCCGTCGCTGGCTGAATTCGCATCCGCAGTAGCTCTGGCGGTACAGGTCGTATTCTTTGCTGAGTTGGATACTGCGCAGGAATCCGTTTTTTTTCTTAAAGTCAATGGGTTCAAACCTTGGAAAGTCCGCGCCGATTTCAAAAATCGTCCGCGAGACCTTGTGCGGGCTGAGCGTGAGGGTGGTGCAGAAGGCATCGTAGCCGTAGCGGTCTGCCATCTCCGCGGTACGCCGCAGGCTGTATTCGAAGCATTTTGCGCAGCGGGCACCTTTTTCCGGTTCGTTTTCCAACCCCTGGATATGCTTCAACCATTGTTCGTGGTCGTATTCATCCTCCTCGATGATCACATCCAGGATGCCGGCCAGTTTGCGGGCGGCGTCGAGGCGCTTGCGGTATTCCTGTTCCGGGTGGATGTTGGAGTTGGAAAAATAGAAGCCGACCTCATGGCCGTCCAGCAGGAGGCGTTCGGCCGAAGGCGCGGCACACGGCGCACAGCAGATATGTACCAGGATTTTCTTAGGTTCGCTCATATCAGGGATGGAAAAGGAATTTTGCATAGAGCCAGGCGATCAGCTCGGATATGACCGAGCGGACACCGTTGCTAGAGGTCCACCAGCGGTTGGCTGCATAGGACTGCGTTTCGAGGCAGGTGATACCGACGCGGTAGTTTTTCCCCAGTGCCTTGCGGTAGATAAGGCAACTCCGCCGGCCGTGCGGCCCTACCGATATCAGGTGAATATTGGTCTGGGCAATGCCGGCGGCAACCAGGCTCTCTTTCATGGCCATGGCCGAGGCGTAGGTGCGGTCGCGCAATACATCATGGCCAATGGCGGTTACGATTTCCGCGGGTTCGACTCCCATCTCAATGAGTCGGGCCGTGGTCATTTGTGCGAGCGATTCCCACTTTAACAGGGCACTGCCGGTCTCAATCGGGGTGCCGGTGGCCACGATTTTCTCGTAATTCCCGTTGCGGTAGATCGCGAGGGCCTCGTCGAGCGCATAATCGGGCATCCATCCTTCAACCACGAAAAGCCCTTCATGCGGGGGTGCATCCTGCGCCAGAAACGGGTACAGGCCAGTGAAAACGATCCACAGCGTGCCCGCCGCGAGCAGTAGAACGAGCAGTCCGCCCAGCCATGTGGGGGTGTAGACCGACCGCTTCCTGATCAGGCGAAAATTCATGGCGGGTGTATAGCATGGCAGGCATGCAATAAAAATAAAAAAACTTCGTATGCAGAGGGTTGACACAGGCATGCACCTGTTATACCGTCTCGCCCTTGTGTTTATTGGAAATAGAAGAGGATATTTGTAAATGAAAACTTTTGTGCCTAATGAGGCTGACATAAAACGCGACTGGTATGTTGTTGACGCGGCAGGAAAAACGACCGGACGGCTGGCTGTGGTAATTGCCAATGTACTGCGCGGTAAGAATAAACCGACCTTCACGCCGCATGTGGATACGGGTGCGTTTGTGGTGGTTGTCAACGCGGAAAAGATCGTGCTCACCGGCAACAAGGAAGAGGGCAAGATCTATCAGGATTATTCCGGCTACTCGAGCGGGCTGAAGGAACGGCCGGCCAAGGCGATCCGGGAGAAGCACCCCGAACGCATTATTACCCAGGCGGTCAAGGGCATGCTTCCGAAGAACCGCATGAGCCGTCAGATCATGACGAGGCTCAAAGTATACGCCGGGCCGGATCATCCCCATGAAGCGCAGCAGGTTCAGCCGCTTGAATTTAACGGATAAGCAGGAGAACGATTGTGGTTAAAAAGAAAGAAACAGTAGAATTTGCAGCAACCGGCCGCCGTAAAACCTCCGTTGCACGTGTGCGCATCAAAGAGGGTACCGGCGGCATTGTCGTAAACGGTCTTGAAGCCAACACCTATTTTGACACACCGATGCTGCAGGAATTGCTGCTGAAGCCGATCAAGGCTGCCGGTGTTGAAGGAAAATACGACATCATCGCCATCGTAAAGGGCGGCGGAAAGTCCGGCCAGTGCGGAGCGGTGGTTCATGGCATGGCCCGTGCGCTGAGCGTGGGTGACGAGACGCTCAAAGCGGCCCTGAAAAAAGGCGGGTTCCTCAGCCGTGATGCCCGTATGAAAGAACGCAAGAAACCGGGTCAGCCGGGTGCTCGCAAACGCTTCCAGTTCTCCAAACGTTAATCGTTGGAAGACGTGTTGTAGAAAGCTCCCCGGAAACCGGGGGGCTTTTTTTGTTTTCCAGACTCTGGAAAAAATATTTAATCATCTTCCAATCATTGGAAACGAGGACACATGATGAGTAAAACAAATTTACAGATGCCGTTGGGCTTCAAGTGCGCGGGGATATCCGCCGGGATCAAGAAAAACGGCTCGAAGGACATGGCGATGATCCTGTCGGATGTGCCGGCCGTGGCGGCGGGGGTGTTCACGACGAATCAGGTCTGCGCCGCGCCGGTCAAGGTATGCCGGGCGCACCTGGCGGGCGGAACGGTGCGGGCGATTGTGATGAACAGCGGAATCGCCAACGCCTGCACCGGCGCGGAAGGCATCGTGGCCGCCAAGGATATGTGTGCCGAGACGGCCAACGTGCTCGGATGCTCCGCGCAGGAGATTTTTGTATGTTCCACGGGGCGGATCGGACCGCAGCTTCCGCTGGATGTCATTGTTCCATGCATTGGAAAACTCGCGGCGCAGGTTTCCAATGATCGGATTCGGGAAACCGCCGAGGCGATGATGACCACCGACACGCGGCCAAAGGTTTCGGTTGCGGAACTGGAAATTGATGGCAAGCCGGTATCGATTGTCGGTTTTGCCAAGGGCGCGGGAATGATCGAGCCAAACATGGCGACGATGCTGTCGTTTATTGTCACCGACGCGGCGGTTGAACCCGCCGCATTGCAGAACGCGCCCAAGACGGCGGTGGACGGCAGCTTCAACCGGATTTCGATCGACGGGGACCAGAGCACCAACGACAGCGTGCTGTGCATGGCCAACGGCGCGGCGGGCCACATGCCGATTAATGAGGGTTCCAAGGATTGGGAAACCTTTTTCCAGGCATTGGAAAAAGTCTGTTTCGAGCTGGCAATGTTGATTGTGCACGACGGCGAGGGCGCAACACGTTTTGTGAATGTGAATGTGTCCGGAGCACGTTCCGATCAAGAGGCCGATCTCGCGGCGCGTGCGGTAGCCAACTCGCTGCTGAATAAAACCGCGTGGGCGGGGGAATATCCGAACTGGGGCCGCGTGATGGATGCCATTGGCTACTCCCGGGCCAGGGTCGAGGAGAACCGGGTGGAGATTGCCTATGACGCCCTGCCGGTGGTTGCCGGCGGCATGCGGTCGGAAACTCCGCAGAAAGAGCTGATTAAGGTGGTTTCGCAGGAAAGTTTTGCTATAAACATCAACCTGAATCTTGGTGGCGGGGTTGCAACTGTCTATACCTGCAACTGCACCGAGGAATATGTGCGGATCAACGTGGAGTAAATGGAGGAACATCAGGTGCTGGTCGCGTCTGTTTTTTTCGGGATAATCGTCAGAATGTATTATGACGACCGCAATCCGCCGCAGATTCATGTTGAGTATCAGGGAAATAAAGCCGTTCTTGATTTCCAGGGTAATATTATTAAAGGGGATGTGGTATCCAGGACGGCCTTGAAACTTGTTCGCGATTGGATTGATCTGCAAAGTACAAAGCGGGGAATGATTGATGGAAAAATTTATTGAGAAGGCCTCGGCGCTGATCGAGGCGCTGCCCTATATCCAGCAGTTCCGCGGCGATGCGGTGGTGGTTAAATTCGGCGGCAGCATAATGGAGAGCGAGTCGGGTTACCGCCGGATCCTGCAGGATATCGCCTTCATGGAGTGTGTGGGGCTACGGCCGGTACTGGTGCACGGCGGCGGCAAGGCGATTTCGCGGGCCATGAAGGATGCCTCCATTGCTCCCAATTTTGTGCAGGGACTGCGGGTGACCGATAAGGCGACGATCAAGGTGGTTGAACAAGTGCTCAACCATGAAGTGAATCCCGCTCTGGTTCAGATTATTCGGGATTGCCACGGTAAAGCGCGGGGCATTCACGGCGAGGATATTCTCCAGGTTGAAAAAATGACTGGAATCGACCCGGGAACCAACGAAGAGCTTGATTGGGGATTTGTCGGACGGGTCAAGAAGGTGGATATCGAACCGGTTCAGGCCTATCTAAATTCAGATATGGTGCCGGTCATCACGCCGCTCGGACGCGGAGAAGACGGGAAGCTGTATAACATCAACGCGGATGAAGCGGCCACTGCTGTTGCCTGCGCATTGAAGGCCCGCAAGCTGGTATTCCTGACAGATGTGCCCGGCCTGCTGCGCGATCCCGATGATTATGGGTCGCTGATTTCCTCGCTTCATCTGAACGAGGTTGAGGAGCTGATCGAACGCGGTGTGATTTCCGGCGGTATGCTGCCGAAGATCAGGGGCATGATCAATGCCGTGAAATCAGGTATCAAGAAAGTGCATATTATTGATGCGTCCATGCCGCACTCGCTCCTTCTGGAGCTGTTTACGGATCAGGGCGTGGGAACAGAGATAGTAGAATAGTGTTGGTTTTTAGAATTGGATGAATGAAATGAATACGAATGAAATTGCAGTGATGCATAAACAGTATGTGATGCCGACTTATGCGCCGGGATTGGCGCTGGTGAAAGGCAAGGGTACAAAAGTATGGGACGCGGAAGGGAACGAGTATCTCGACTTTCTGGCAGGCATTGCCGTGACCAATATCGGCCACTGCCATCCGGCGATGGTTAAAGCCGTGCAGGAGCAGGTAGCCACGCTGGTGCACGTTTCGAACATTTATTATAACGAAAAGCAGCCGCAGCTCGCAAAATCCCTGGCGGAAAAATCCGGGATCGCTGGCGCGAAGTGCTTTTTCTGCAACTCAGGCGCTGAGGCGAACGAGGGATTGATCAAGCTGGCGCGGCTGTGGGGCAGCGCCACCGGGAAATACGAAATTATAACCATGCGGCAGTCGTTTCACGGACGGACGCTGGCAACACTGACGGCTACGGGGCAGGAAAAGGTGCAAAAGGGTTTTGCACCGTTGCCGGAGGGTTTTGTTCACGCAAACTTCAACGATCTGGAATCGGTCAAGAACGCTGTAACTTCCAAAACCGCGGCAATCTTGTGCGAGGCGGTACAGGGCGAGGGCGGTGTACTTCCCGCTGATCCGGGATTTCTGGAAGGCCTGCGGGAGTTGTGCAATGCGAAAGGCATTCTGCTGCTGTTCGATGAAGTGCAGTGCGGCATGGGCCGGACGGCGAAGTGGTTTGGTTTTCAGAACTATGACGTGCGGCCGGATGCGTTCTCGCTGGCAAAAGGGCTAGGCAACGGATATCCGATCGGTGCGGTGGTGGCTGGCGAAAAGCTTGCCGATGTATTCCAGCCCGGTCATCATGCGACCACCTTCGGCGGTACGCCGCTGGCGTGTGCGGCCGCGCTGGCCGTGATCGATGTGATTGAACAGGGCGCCCTGCTGGAGAATGCACTGGGTATGGGCGCCCACATGGTTGAGGGACTGTGCGAAATTGCGATGAAGCACAAAAAGTGGATCGCAGAGGTGCGGGGACTGGGCCTGATGCTCGGTCTGGTGCTGGATGTGCCGGCGTTGCCGCTACAGAAAAAACTGCAGGAAAAAGGATTGCTGACGCTGGCCACCGCAGGCAATGTCCTACGATTCGTTCCGCCGCTGACGGTGGCACGGGAAGATATCGACCGGGCGGTCGAGCTGGTTGCGGAAGCATGCGCAGAGCTTGATGATGAGATGGCCGGACAGTCTTCCAGTACGTGTCAGTGTGGTTAGAAACGATGCCTAAACTCTACGAATATTTTGGTCTGATAGTACTGTTTTATTCCAACGAGCATGAGCCTGTGCATGTCCATGGAATATACCATGGCTGTGAGTGTCGGGCTGATCTTATCATAGAGGATGGAAGAGTGGTGGATATTCTGTTTAACCCTGTTCGGGGGCGCAGACCTTTGGAAAATACCCAACTGAGCGACTTTAAAAAATTGGTAAACATGCATGCCGAGGACATAGTTCAGAAGTGGGTGGACTATTTCATTATGCACAAGGCCATCAAACCTGAGCATATAGACCGGAGGCTAAAATGACCTTAAAAACAGGAATTCCGGTGGATGTCGCGGAAGCCCGATGGGTTGATGGATATATGTTGGAAATCAAGTTCAGCGACGGCATTAGCCGAAAAGTGGACTTTGAAAATTTCCTGACAGGTTCTGTTCATCCGGACATCAGAAAGTATTTGGATGTTGAAGTATTCAAGACATTCTCGATCAGTTATGGAAATTTGATTTGGAACGACTATGATATGTGTTTCTCAATTGAAGATCTGTACGCTGGTACGATCAATGCGGCTGGTCATGCTGAATGCCTAGTTGCAGAGGAGCCGGTTGAATACCACGCAAGTCGAGATAGAGAATAATGATTTAATATTGGAGGAGATGAAAAATGGCATATGAACTGACAGGAAAAATAAAACTGATCCAGGACGCCCAGACGTTCGGCAGTGGCTTCACGAAGCGCGAAATGGTGGTGACGGTTGAAGACGGGAAATATCCGCAGGAGATCAATCTGGAATTTGTGCAGGACAAAATAAACCTGCTGGACGCCCTTGAAGTAGGGCAGGAAGTGACCGTGACGTTCGATATTCGCGGGCGCGAATACAACGGGCGCTATTTTAACAACCTGCAGGGATGGAAAATACAGGCCGGTGCCGCC
>JAIPIO010000058.1 GCA_021734595.1 Kiritimatiellales bacterium
ATCACCTTCAAGCGGGAGTCCCTTTATAAAGAGGAGGCGGTGCCCGACTATGAAGGTGGCGACCTGATTGAAACCGCCCCCTACAAATGGCAGACGCACAGCTCGATCTCTGGCTGGTTCCACCGCGCCGGGGAAAAAGCAGCCCCCTCCTTCCGCCTCTTCAATAAAATCTTCGACGTGGTCAGTAAAAACGGCAACCTGCTGCTCAACCTGGCGCTGAAAGCCGACGGTTCGATCCGTGATGACGAGTTGGCCTTCCTGAAGGACATGGAACAGTGGATGAATGTCGTTGGCGAGAGTATCCACGCCACCCGCCCGTGGCTGACCTATGGCGAGCTTGATCCCGGCGAAGAACTCTTCTTCAAGGAGAAGACCGGCGGCGGCGTCTACGACGATCCCGAGCGGATCCGCATGGGTCACCTGCGTCCCTACGACGGCAACATCCGCTACACCCGCAGCAAGGATGGCTCCACGGTCTATGCCGCGCGCATGAGTTTCCCAGAAACACCCTTTACACTCCGGTCGTTCGGAAAAGATGCCGTGGGCAAGGACGTCCAAATCAAATCCATCACCCTGCTCGGCAACAGCGAAAAGATCCGTTGGAAAAGAACCGACGCCGGCATCGAAATAAAACCGCCGTCCAAAAAAATCTTCCCGGACGACAAATGGCCGGTCGTGTTTAAGCTGAATACAATTTGAACCACTGTTTAACACAGATGGACACGGATCGTTTCTATTAACTGTTTGCTTGAGGGTATCCATTGTTGCGGCCAGCCCACGGAAATGTTAACCTAGGTTTGTGTCAGGGAGGATGCTTTGGGAATAGAAAGATAAAATATGACATCAGGCTTTAGAGACACCGAAACTTGCAAGGAAAACCACCTACGCTTTGTGAAACGCATCGTTGAAAGCGAGGTGGTTTGGTCGCTTTCAAACTCTGGGGGTTACGCCATTGCTGAATCAAATGAAGATGATGATCCAGCAGAGATAATTCTCTTTTGGTCAGATGAAGCGTATGCGAGACGAGCGAAAACTGAAACATTCCCCGAGTATAAAGAAACAACAATTCCTCTATTCGATTTCTTATACCGCTGGTTACCGGGAATGTCTGGCGATGGAATTTTAGCAGGAACAAATTGGACAGGAGATTTGGTCGGCCTTGAGTTTGATCCATATCAATTGAGAACCGAAATCGAAGAAACACTCTCACAAGAACAGTCAAAACGATTTCGGGACAAGTATGAGGAATTGACCAAATAGAATTTCCAGACATTGGAACCTTATTTCCAACCCTTGGAACCAGTACGGTTTCAAAGTGGACTGCGTTTATATATGGAGGGACGACTTCCACGTCGTCCGCAAAAAAAAGGAACGGCGCGGGTGGAACCGCGCCCTCCAACTGGGAGAGGATGCCATGAAAAAGATAATTGCAATTTTAGTAACGGGGTTGGCGATCAGCGCCACGGGTGAGGTCAAGCAACTTGGGAGAGGATTGCACGGGTACATTGGTTTCAGCGCCACGCGCCCGAAGAACCATGCAGAGTACAGCGCGGGCATGGGATTCTATTCCGCGGTCTGGCCATTGGTCGATCAGCCGATCGCGCATTTCCAGATCGGTCTGGCCTCGTCCTGGATTTCCCCGGACAATTCCGACAACAAAGACACCCCGCTTGCCCCGGAGGGTACGCGGGCCCGCAACTGGCCGGAGCGTGGTCCCACCTGGAGCAGCGTCTTCCAGACGGTGGAAGGCGGTCTTGGCTACTGGGCGGGAAACCGGTTCCGCTACAACTCGCCGAAGTTCAGCATGAACGGTACGCCGCAATGCTACGATTACGAGGTCGCATCGCCGGGCTGGTCTTTTTTCCACAGCAGCAAGCCCCTGCCCGACGACCGGCTGGGTATCGCCCAGCTGAGCAACCGTTTGCTGATTCCGCCGGACGGTCTGCCGTTCGAGGGCCGGCCCAATGGAAAATTCATGGGCTACAGCTACATGGCCCTCCCCTTCACCGACCCGGTTTCCGGGGAACCGCCCACCGGGGACCAGGCGTGGACCTGCTTTATGCACACGGCCAACTTCAAGGGGCCCATGGCCTACTACATTCCCGAAACCTGGAGTAAGATCGGCAAGCTGTTCAACTATCCCTTCATCTACGGGCGCGGGCTCGACAGCCGGCCGGGCAGGATGGGCGGCGGCGCGATGGAGATCAATACGGTGCCGCGCTTGGAGTCGCAGGACCGCCAGGGAACGACCTATTCCAAGCTGCCGAAGTTGCAGTTTCCCGTGAACACGCAAGGCCAAAGCCGGATCGTGCAGGACGTGACCTACTACTCGAAGGCGGCTCTCTACAACGCCTTCAAGAGCTGGCGGGACGGTGGGTCCGCCTGCTCCGGGCGTTTCGACAAGCAAGGAGCCTTCGTATCGGTCCTGCGTCCCCGTCCCTTGAAATTCGACCAAGACGGCAACCGCATGACCGGCATCGACAGCGCTTTCAACACCAAAGTGTTCGCCGACAATGCCTGGGGACTGGAGTGGAACGACAGCACGCTCGGCCCCAAGGGACAGTTCCCGCAGTATTACCGGCACGAAGGCGACAAGCGGATCGCCGTGGGCGCAGCGGATGTTCCTAAAGAGACAAAGCTGCACGGCAAGGAGTTCAGGCAGGCAAAACGGGGGAAACCCTACGCCGCGCCCGCAGCCGGAGCGTGGACGAAACCCGGCCCCAAGGCCGGCCCCTTCAAGGTGAACCTCGCCGACGGATCAACCGTCACCTATTCGTGGTACCGCTTTGTGGACCAGCCCTCATTCCAGCAATACCGTTGGAGCAAGGAGAAAAAGGCCAAACTCCAGGCCTTCGTGGCAAAGATCCACGCCCACTGGCCAATCGACCGCGACTATATGGCGCCGCCCACCAGCGGCGAGCTCGTTGCGCTCGATCCCGCCCTGCTCGTGACCCCGCCGAAAGGCATGGAAGTCGGCTATGTACCCATCGTGACGCGTCAGGAAGACACCAAACATTAATTTTCGGACTGACCGGGAATTCCAATGTCTGGAATTTTCTGTCGGTATTGTTCCAATGACTGGAAAACTCCGCTATGTTTCTTCCAACCATTGGAAGTGTCCGGTTTCGGTTGCAGACAGCGTTTTTTTACTGGAGCGGACGATGTCCTCATCGTCTGCGGACTCCAACAGAAAGGATAGAGGTATGAAAAAGATAATTGCTGTTTTGGTACTGGGATTGGTGATGGGCGCAGCGGCGCGGGAATATGTGACGGCACCACCGGAAGCGTCGGAGATTGTGCCACCGACACCGGAATGGATCGCCAAGGTGACGAAGCTGGCTCCGGCCAAGCCGACGGTTAAACCGAAAAAGAAGCGCCGCATCCTGATGTTTTCCGTTACCACCGGATTCAACCATCTGGTCATCCCGCACACGGCGGAAGCCATCAAGGCCATCGGAAAGAAAACCGGCGCCTACGAGGTGACCGAAACCAGCGACATTGAAATGTTCATGCCCGACAACCTGGAACAGTTTGACGCGGTGGTGCTGAACAACACCTGCTCCATCGGACCCGGTAGAAATATATTTCTCGATATCCTCAACAACAAATCAAAGCAGGACAAAACGCTGGGGCTGAAATACAACAAGCTCACGGAGGCGGACCGGGAAGCCCGGGCCGCAGAGCTGGAGCAGAGCCTGCTGGCTTTCGTGCGCGGCGGCAAGGGCCTGATCGTCATGCATGGCGGTATTGTGTTCCTCAACAACTCGGCGGAGTTCAGCGGAATGGTCGGCGGCAGTTTTGATTTCCATCCGAAGCGGCAGATGGTGACGCTCGATCCGGTGGATCCCGACCATCCCCTCGTAGCGGGATTCAACGGCAAGGGCTTTATCCACAGCGACGAACCCTATCTCTTTAAGAACGCCTATGCCAAAAAGAACTTCCGCCCGCTACTGGTCATGGCTGTGGACAAGCTGAATCCCAAGACCTTCAAAAAGCCCGGCGTGAAGGACGATGTGCGCTATGTGGCGTGGATCAAGAAATACGGCCAGGGCCGGGTGTTTTACTGCAGCCCGTCGCACCAGCCGGAAAGCTTCGAGACCCGGGAGATGCTCCGTTTTGTCCTCGACGGCACCCAGTACGCGCTGGGCGACCTGAAATGCGACGACTCGCCGATTGGGAAATAAAATTGTTCTGCACGGGACTTGATTCCTTAAACCTTTTGGGTTAAACCCCAAAGTATATCCCACGAGGGTTATGCATGATCATCTCGTTTAAGGACAAACGAACCAGACAAATTTGGGAAGGCAAGGTTTCGCGCTTGGATGCCGGATTGCAGCGCAAAGCCCAGCTCAAACTGCGTTATATCCATCTGGCTCATGAGGTGACCGATCTGCAAACTCCGCCGGGCAACCGTTTGGAGAAGCTGAGCGGTGATCGAAAAGGTCACTATTCGATACGCGTGAATCAGCAATGGCGGATCTGTTTCCGCTGGACGCCCACCGGGGTGGATGAGGTTGAATTTGTTGATTATCACTAAATAGGAGAAGGCGATGAATCCAGTAAATGTACATCCGGGCGAAGCTATCCAGGAATTTCTGGAAGACTACAACCTGAGCCAAAGCCAGCTCGCACGAGAGCTGCGCGTACCGGTGCGCCGCATCAATACCATTGTCCGCGGCGAACGCAGTATTACCGCCGATACCGCTGTGCGGCTTGCCCGCTTTTTCGGCAATCGAGCCGATTTTTGGTTGGGGCTTCAGGAACTTTACGACATCAATGAAACCGAACAGCAACTTGCCCCTGAGCTTATGAAGATCCATCCCGTTAGTGCATAATGATTTAATTGAAAGGATGGAAAATGAAACGACTGTTGATTGCAACCTTACTGCTGTGCGCAGACGCATGGGCGAAGCCATCTACTCTCACCTACAGCCTGGGCAAAGGGAAGCCCGTGGAGAGCGGACATGAGATCCTGCTGGTCAAGGGTAGCCCGGGCACGCTGTCCTTCAAGGTTGAGAATACCAATGCCGCCAAGACCGAAACACTGTCGCTGGAAATTCCCTCCGACCAGCTCGCGGGGCAGCTGGTTACTTTCAGCGCCAAGGTGAAAGCCGAAAACGTCAGCCGAACGGATCAAAACTGGATGGGCATCAAGGTGATGCTGGTTCTTGAAACAAAACACGGCAAGCAGCATCCGCAACTCAAATTCGGCACCGGCAGCTTCGACTGGACGGAGGTTTCGGAAACACTGCGCATACCATCGGGCATCACCAAGGCCACGCTGATGCTGGGGCTGCAGCAGGCGAACGGGAAGGTGTGGTTCGACCAAGTAACCGTCAAGGCGGGACGGCCCGTCCACCAGGGCAAGCGCCAGCAGCAAAAATTTATCGGCCACGCGCTGCCGCGGCTGCGCGGCGTGATGCACGGGCCGGAGTTCGATGCGGAGGATGTCCGCTATCTGGCCGAAGAGTGGCAGGCCAACCAGGTGCGCTGGCAGCTCAACTGGACACCGATGAAAAAGGCCGAGGAGTGGGCGCGGGACCTGGACGACTACGATCAGTGGCTGAGCGGCGCACTGGCTGACCTAGACCGGGCGATGGACGCCTGCGAAAAGCATGGGCTCATGATGCTGGTGGACCTTCACTGCCCCCCCGGAGGCCGCAGCGATGGCGGAGTCTGCCGCATGTTCAGCGAACAGCGTTATCAGGACAAGCTCATCGAGGTGTGGGCCCGCATCGCACGCCAGTGCAAGGGACGCAAATGCGTCTATGCCTACGACCTGATCAACGAGCCCAAGGAACCGAAGTCGGGGGCAACGATCACTTGGCGGGCGTTGGCGACCAAGGCGGTCGATGCGATCCGCGCCGTCGATCCGGGCAAGCCGGTGGTATTCGAGCCCGGCCCGCAGGGCAGCTGCGCCGGATTCGACCAGCTTGTCCCGCTGGACCGCGAAAAGGTGATCTACAGTTTCCACATGTACAAACCAAACATCTTCACCCACCAGGGCATCAAGAATGCCCCCATCGGGCCTGTCTATCCCGGCATCATCGAAGGCGACTATTGGGATAAGGAACGGCTGCGGGAAGCAATGGCCCCGGCCATCGAATTCCAGCGGGCCTACAATGTGCACATGTACGTGGGCGAATTCAGCGCCATCCGCTGGGCACCGGGTGCCCACCGTTATCTGCACGATTTAATCGACCTGTTCGAGGAATACGGATGGGACTGGTCCTACCATGCCTACCGGGAATTCAACGGATGGAGCGTCGAACACAGCGCCAACCGGAAGGAAAACAAACCGTCCAAAATACAGACCGACCGCGAAAAGCTGCTGCGCGACTGGTTTAACAAGAACAGGAAGCCGATATGGTAAAAACACTCATTCTTGCCGCATACCTTATGATAGCGGCCAACACAGTCGCAGAGGAAATGCCGCTGCGGCAGCAGGTTTTCCAATCATTGGAAAACCTGAAAAGCCTGGAGTCCAAGGCCCGGAAACAGGGAATCGAGACTTCGCGCGAACAGGTGACGATTACCACGGCGGAACTGTTCCTGAAATATGCGCAGTGGGACGCGGAACATGAGGAGGAGCTGGCCAAGGCGCTTAACGGCTGGTGGCAGCTCAAGGGCCGCGGCACGCAGATGGCGAAGGAAATGCCCGGCCAAGAGCTGCGGGACACGCTGCAGATCGTCCGTGAAGCCATGGCAGAGTTGCAGATGGTTCTCCTGAAACCTTCCGCACGAAAAGCGTGCCCCGAAATCGATCATGCCGGCCTGACGGAATCAGGCGGCTACTTGCAATGCAACGGCAGGCCGGTATTCAACTCCAGCTTTGTCTGGATGCCGAAAGATTCCAACCTCTGGAATGCCTATGGCGGCATTGACGGAAAATACCTGTCCATCGCCCAACTGAAATCGCCTCAGGGGGAAGTCAACCGGCATACCCTCGAGAAATATCAGCAGGATAACGATCACGCACTGGGCTATGTGTTTTTCGGACACTCCAGCGCTCCGGCTTGGGCCAGGAAAACCTACCCTGACATCCTCGTTGGAGCGCGGCACTTCACGAAGTACGACATCGATCGTCCCCTAACCCGCGACATGTGGCGCACCCTGCTCAACATTGCCGGGCCGCACATAGCCGGAAAAAAAGTCAGCCAAGGGGGCTACCTGCTGGCCAACGAACCACACTGGTTCACCGCCGCGAATTCGTGGGACAGCGGCCCCGTTTCAAACCTCACGATTGACAAGTTCCGCCGGTGGCTGGAGCAACGCCATGGAAAAATTGATGAACTGAACAGACTGTGGGAAGCGGACTTTAAATCATTCGATGCCGTGGCCATCGAAGTGCCGCTGCAAAACAGCCTGCAGGGTACGGCGCTCTGGTACGACTGGTGCCGCTTCAACATGGACCGGGTGACCGATTGGTTTGACTTCCTGAAATCCGAGGTCCGTACACACGATCCCGCCGGCAAGGTGCACATCAAGTTGATCCCAACCCATTTTTCCGGAATCAACCGTGATCACGGGCTCGACTTCGAGGCGCTGGTCCGGCTGCAGGATATTCTCGGCTGCGACGCCAAGATCACCACCACGGTTCAGAAAACCAAGAATCCGCGCCCCTGGCCGGAACACTATAGCTGCGTCTGGCGCGACATGGTGCTGCCCTACGACTTCTTCAAGTCGGTCTGTCCCGACAAGCTGCTGTTCGACAGCGAGTTCCACGGCCTGAGCACCGTGCACTGGCGGGAGTTCGACATGTCGCCGGACTATGTGCGCTGCATCTACTGGCTGGCCCACCTGCACGGCATGGGGATGAACCAGACCTGGTACTGGGGGCGCGATGCCGACGGCTCGCCCAAGGGTTCCGCCCAGGAAGGCAGTGCCGGTTTTGCAGGTTCCCTGCTTACTCAGCCGAAAATGCTGAACATCTTCGGCCGCACCATGAAGGAGCTCAACGCCGTGGCACCGGAAGTCATCCGCCTCGCCACCCAGCCCAAACCAGTGCGCATCTTCTACTCCGAAACCGCCGCCATCCAGGAAGCGGACTATATGGACCGGGTTTTCGACACCTACCGGTCGCTCTACCACTCCGGCCTCCCGCTGGGCTTCGTCACGGAGGGGCTGCTCAACGAGCATTTCGAGGATGCGCCCTGGGCCGCGGTGGTGATTCCGCCCAACCGGCATGTCACGCGCGGCGAGCTGGCCGCGCTCCAAACCTATCTGCATCACGGCGGGACCGTGGTGATGACAGACGGCGCCGCACTGGATCTCGATGCATACGGGCGGAAACACGAATTCAGCCTGGGACCGAAAGACGGCCAGGTGCTGACGATCCAACCCGCCGGGCTGCGGAAGACTCTGTGCCCGGTTCTTGCAGCGGCCGGAGCCGTGCCCAAGCTGATCGTGGCGGAAACCAACCCTGCGGGCGTTCCGGGATGTGTGTGGCGCGCCTGCCCGTGGAAGGGCGGCCAGCTGCTCATTGTCATCAACCTCGGCAAGACAGACGCACAGCTGCACATCGACCGGCGTTGGAATAAAATCAAGGCGGTCCGGGATGTGCTGACCGACCGGCAGGAGTCCCCTGAATTTATCCTGAAAACATACGGGGTGAGGCTGCTCCATATCAAATAAAAGGAGACCGACATGAATTGCAGAAATTTCTTCATCGCTGGCATGGTGCTCATGCTGGCCGGAACGGCGATGGCGGCGCAACCCATGACCGCGCCCGACGGCGACCGGTTCACTCAAGAGGATGCGGACCACCTGAACCGGGCGATACAAAACGCGCTGGCGCCGGTCTACCCCTATCTGGCCGAACATATCGCCGACCGGTTCCAACTCAGGAAAAGATCGGGCGTCGGGATCGATATTGGCGGCGGCTCCGGCGATTTGGTGCTGGAACTGTGCAGGCGCACACCGGATGTTTACTGGATCAACACGGATGTGAATACATTCGCAGCCGAAGAGCTTTATCGCCGGGCACTGAAGCAGGGCTGCGCGCACCAGATCGGATCGGCCTTTGCCGATGCCAAGCTCCTCCCTTTCCGGGACGAGTATGCCGATGTCATCGTTTCCCGCGGATCGCTCCAGTTCTGGGGCAACCTGCGGAAAGGGTTTTCCGAGATCCACCGGGTGCTCAAACCGGGTGGGCAGGCCATGATCGGCCGGGGATTCCCGGAAAACATGCCGTTGGATGTTGCCAAGGAGGTGCGGAAGAACCAGGGCGGCGGGATGCCTAAATACAAGCCGGAAGAACTCGTTAAGCAACTGAAGCAGGTCATGAAGCAGTTAAAGATCAAGGAGTATGAAATCATTCGGCCCAAGCTGGACCAGCAGGAGGTCAGCTACGGGGTATGGGTGGTTTTCAGTAAAACGCCGCGGCTGCGCGTCGGCTATGCCCAGACCCCGGAACAGGCCCGGGCGGAACTGGCGGAATTCAAACAATCCTACTCCAACCTTGCCGGATGGGAAAAGCGCAAAGCCACTATCCGCCAAGGTATCCTGGAGGGCGCACGGTTAACGAACATGCCGGCGCGGACGCCGCTGAAGCCGCAATATTTTGATAAGCGCGTGTACGATGGATACGCCGTTGAGGAAGTGGCCATTCAAAGCTCGCCGGGCTTCTATGTGACCGGCACCCTTTACCGCCCCGACGGTATTCCCGGACCGTATGCCGGCATTCTATGCCCGCACGGGCACGGCGGGCGTTTCAAGGTAGATCGACCTAAGCGCTGCGCCATGCTCGCGCGCATGGGCGCGGTGGTGTTCCTGTACGACATGGTGGGCTACGGCGACTGGAAAGAGGCCGGATGGAACCACAAGGAAACCCCGGAGGTGCTGCGGTTGCAGACGTGGAACAGTATCCGGGCACTGGACTTTATCCAGTCGCTGCCGAATGTGGATTCCGAACGGATCGGCATGACCGGCTGTTCCGGCGGCGGGACGCAGACCTTCCTGCTGACCGCCATCGACGACCGCGTCAAGGTGGCGGTACCGGTCTGCCAGGTATCCGCACACTTCTTCGGCGGCTGCGTCTGCGAGAGCGGCATGCCGATCCACTGGAGCAAACATCACAAAACCAACAATGCCGAAATCGCCGCGCTGGCGGCGCCGCGCCCGCTGATGCTGATCTCCGACGGCGAGGACTGGACCCAGCATACGCCCGAAACCGAATTCCCGTATGTTCGGCAAGTGTACCGCCTTTACGGAAAAACCGATCGCGTTGAAAACGTGCATCTGCCCGAAGAGGGCCATGACTACGGCGAATCCAAACGCATGGCGGCCTACCGCTTCCTGGCCAAGCATCTCAAGCTTGATATTGCGCGGGTGCAGGGATCGGACGGGAAGGTGGACGAATCGCCGGTCGTGGTGGAACCGTACGAAAAAATGCTGGTGTTCGGCCCGGGCAACCCCTATCCCGCCGATGCGGTGAAGCCCAACACCCCGCTGCCGTGACATCAGGGGAGCGGTTGCTCTTCAGCCTTTAGTTTTCCCCGCATTTCATTCACTTTATCTTTCACGTTGAGACGGTCGAAGTGCGGCTGAACGCGCGGGATGAGCTTATAGCAGACAAAGCGCCCGGCAACCGACTGGCCCGACAACATGTCATACAGGCGCGGGGGACCCAGTATGCCCATAAAGATCATAACGATTGCCACCAAAAAAGTACCGCGGACAAACCCGAACACAAATCCGAAGAATTTATCCGCCCCGGCACTGAATTGCGCCTTGAGCATTCCGGCCAGCAGCCGGGTGACCATGCCTAGGCAGAAAAATGCCAACACCACCAGCAGCATCAGCAACAGCCACATCAGCAGATGCGGGCTCACCTGGTCCAGCCTCGTGTAGATGAAATGGTAGACGTGCGGGTAGATAAAGAACAGCCCGGCCGCCAGCGCAAGCAGGGCAACAATATGGGCGATTTCGCCAGACAGTCCCTTGCGGCAGCCGAACACGGCGAACAGCAGCACCAGCACCCCCGCTATCATATCAATGACCATTAAATTTTCCGGCAGCATTTTGTGATCCCTTCCCGTCCTTGAACTGACCTGTTTTACCGCAATCCGCCCGACACTTCCACTCTAAACTTCCACCCATTGGAAACCTATTCTGCACCGGCGTGCCGGAATTTCCAATGTCTGGAACTTTTTGCGGCACTATATCCTTCGCCTGTGGCATCTACTTCCAACCCTTGGAAACTGCCCGTGCTAAAAAAGATTGCGTCTAAACATGGCGGTTTCCCGGGACAATAATTGACAGGCCTAGATGCAGGTTTTATGGTCACTCCAATCAAATCAGTAATGCGTTGGTGTTGGCGTCCTTATTTATAAACACACTAGATATGGTAGTAGTCGCTTGACAAAGGCACTTTATTTGGACTATTTTTATATTTAGCTCAATAAACTGATAATACGATAGATTTACTTGTATATTACTTGGGGGGAGACAATATGTCGGCATCAAAAAAAGAGGGAAATACGCAGCTTAATGCGGTATTTGACGGGTTTCAAAAGCGTTCTGGGCTGGTGGTTCCGTTCAGCTGGCAGAAGATAGAACTGGCCATTGATCGTTCTGTGGATGAGGTGGCACGCAAACATCAGGTTCAGAAAAACGAAGGTCTTGCATCCAAGGTTACCCATCAGGTGCTGCAGCAGCTTGACACTCCGCAAAGCGAATTTTATGTCCATGCCAGCGAGGACGGCAAGCGCATCCCCATAATCGAAGACGTGCAGGACCTCGTTGAAATTGTGTTGGCCGAAAACGGCGAGACCCTCGTTGTGGCAGCCTACAAGCGCTACCGCAAACAACGCGAAAAAGCCCGGGAAAACATCCGTGTGCGCGACGGCAACCACAACAAGGACGGCAAAGTCGATATCACCGACGCCAGCCTGTTGCTGGTGGAATCCTCTTCGCATCTGGTCAACCTCCCTTGGGACCGGCGCCGGATTGTTAAGCAGATCCTCGAGAAAACCGACCTTTCCGTCGAGATCGCCATCAATATTGCCAAGACGGTCGAAAACCGGATTATTGCCGGCGACCTCGGCGTGATCAACACCACCTTGATTCGCGAGCTGGTCAACAACGAGTTGATGGAACGCGGCTACAAGCAGCAACTGCGCGACCTCTCCCTCTACCGCATTTCAAAGGATTTCCTTGAAAACCTGATGTACTCGAAGTCCACCGAAAACTCCAACATTGTGAACAACAACCCCGAAGCGGTGAACATGGGTATCGCCGAGCTCGTCCTGAAACAATGGGCGCTCGACACCATCTTCAGCCCGGAAGTGAAACGTGCACACGACACCGGCGCGGTCCACGTGCATGACCTTGGCTACCCCACCCGTGTCTACTGCTCTTCGCACTCCATTGAGTATGTCAAGAAATACGGTCTGACCGGTCTGATCAATCTCAACACCGAATCGAAGCCCGCTCGCTCGGCCTCCGTGCTGACCGGCCACCTCAATACCTTCCTCGCTTCGATGCAGGCCAACTATGCCGGTGCACTCGGCATTGCCTACATTAATATCCTGTATGCGCCGTTCCTGGTCGGCATGAATGCCAAAGAACTCAAACAGGTGGCCCAGGAGCTTATCTTCAACGGCTCGCAGAACGCGTTCTCGCGCGGCGGACAGACCCTGTTCCTCGACTTCAATATCCACACCGGCGTCCCGAGCTACCTCAAGAAAGTTCCTGCCATTGGACCTGGAGGCCACTACCAGCTGCGCCTCAACGACGGCTCCATCGCCGAACTCGAAGAAGTGTTGCGCGACGAAACCGGCACCAGCGGATACCCCATGATGGATCTCTACTACAATGATCCAGAGGCCGGAAAACGCCTCGTCCTACGCGAACTGCCCGATGCGACCGAAGGCATGGTCTTCGATCCTTCCATCGTCGCCAACCTTGCGGAGCGCGGTGAACAGATCGTAACGTACAACGACTACGTAAAAGAGTCGCGCGACTTCTGTAGCGCCTTGCTTCATGTATTCGGCGAAGGCGACGCCAACGGTCGCATCTTCGAATTCCCGAAATGCGACTTCCACGTCTCCGACGAAACCTTCGAGGATCCCTCCCAGTTCGCAATCTACCAGGAAGCCTGCGATCTCGCCTCCAAGAACGGATCGACCTACTTCATCTTCGACCGCGACGAAGTCACCCTCTCCGCCTGTTGCCGCCTGCGCACGACGATCTCCGACAACCGGATGCTCCAACATCCCGAGTGCATGCGCTTCTGCGGTTTCCAGAACGTCACCATCAACATTCCGCAGGCGGCCTATCGCGGCGCACGCACCGGTGGCGACATCATGAAGAACTTTTTCGAGGAACTCGACCGCACCATGGAACTCGCCGCCGACGCCCACTTGCAGAAGAAAGCCAAGGCGGCCGAAATGTTCAGCGGCCCCGGCCATCCGCTCTGGCAGATCGGCAAGGTTTCCAACGACGGGAAACCGTATGTCGACCTCGACAGCTGCACCTACATCCTCGGCTTGATCGGCGTGAACGACGCCGTCAAGTTCCTCATTGGCCAAGAGCTTCACGACACCAAGGAAGCCCAGCGACTCGGCCTGAAGATAGTGGCGCACATGTACACCAAGGCGAAAAAGCTGGCCAAGAAATACAACCTTAAGTTCACCCTCGAGGAGTCCCCGGCCGAGAGCGCCGCGCGCCGCCTCGCCAAGTCCGACATGATCTACTTCGCGGAGGAATCAAGGGAAATCGTCAAGGGGCCGAAGGACGCGGAATACTACACCAACTCCATCCACCTCGCCGCCGAGGCGGATGTCTCGATGGTCGACCGCATCATCGAGCAGTCCAAATACCACAGCCTGATCGAGTCCGGGGCCATCACCCACTGCTTCATCGGCGAGGAGCGCCCGGACGCCGAGTCCATCGCGCACCTGATGACCGAGGTCTTCCACCGCACTCAGTCCGCGCAGGTTTGCATATCGCCGGAGTTCACCTTCTGCGAAAACTGCAACTACCAGACCCGCGGGCTGCTTGAGTCCTGCCCCGAATGCGGTTCCGACAACGTCGTCGGCGAAACCCGCGTAGTGGGCTATTTCAGCAAGATCCAAAACTGGAACAAATCCAAACGCTACGGCGAACTGCTTGCCCGCCATGCCGGCAAATACAACATCGTAGAAGCCGAAGACGAGACGGAAAAAAAGCTCGTTGTCGCAGAATAAATCTACTGGGGGAAAACCATGGCGAAAAAATATCAGATCAAAGTGTTCGGGAAACCAGGATGCGACAAGTGCCACATCCTCAACCAGCGGTTGGACAAGTTGCTGGCAAAAGAGGAGTGGGCGGATTTTGGGAAGCTCTACTGCGATGTTGAAACCGTCGATGGCTTGGTGGCCTTTGCGGAAGCGGAATGCATCAACCCGCAGCGTATTCCCGCCATGCTGGTTGCGCAATGGAACGAAGCCAGCGGCGAATATACCCCGGTGGAAACGGTGGAGCCCGGAGCAAAGAACCCGGTTTGCAAAAAGTCCCGGCTCTACCAATATGTCGGACTCCAGACCGATTATACCGATGCCGGCAAGGGTCTAATCACCCCCAAGATGATCCAGTCGGTTCTCTCCGAAGCTGTCGCGTAAGCGTTAATCAATTCCACCGGCGGCCGGAGAAATCCCGTTGCCGTTTTTTTATGTCTGCAATGCAAAAAAAAGATACCTCCGTATATGCCTACCTCGAAAAACCGTCGATGGTGGATTTTCCAAAACGCTTTGCCGCTGTCTTTTTTATTAGCGGATGCGGCTTCCATTGCGGCTTCTGCCACAACGCGCAGCTCATGGCCAAAAAGCAGGCCGGACTGAGCCGGGAAAAGGTCGAGGCCGCCTGCGCCAAGTTCAAGAAGGACTGGGTCAACGGCGCGGTCATCACCGGTGGCGAACCCACCGGCGCATCCGACCTGCCCGAGATCATCAGCCTGTTCAAGAATCAATACGGCTTTGCCGTCAAGCTCGACACCAACGGCTCCAACCCGAAGATGCTGGAAAAGTGCATAGCAAACGTCGATTACGTGGCCATGGACGTCAAAAGCGGCTTCAGCCTCTACCCGGAATTCGTCGGGTTTTCGGACATTGCCAAACTCCGGGAATCCATTCGGCTCATCCGCGAGCAAGCCCGCGACTATGAATTCCGCACCACCGTCATCGAAACCATCCACACCGACGAACAGATGCTCGAAGTGGCCGAAATCGTGAAAGGTTCAAAGCGCTATGCCATGCAGGCCTTCCTCCCGCGCGACGAGCTCCCCGATGAAAAATACCGCACCCTGCCCCGCACCACCGCCGCCCGCCTAAAAGAACTCGAAACGCTCGTGGCCGGCTGCGCCGACGAAATCCTGCTGCGCGGCGCATAGGTTCCAATGGCTGGAAAAGATTTTCCAGCCACTGGAAACGTCGAAGCCTGAAATTCCAAGGATTGGAAGCCCGCTATTAGAAGTAGGTATCCCACACCAGTTTCGCAATGGTGACGGCGACGACGGAGAGAAAAAAGATGCGGATAAAGCGGGTACCCCGCTGGAGCACAAGGTGCGAGCCGAGGAATGCGCCGGCCACTTGGCCGACGCCCATCACCAGCCCGACCTTCAGCAGAACATTTCCACCTAGAAGAAAAAAAACGAGGGAGACAATGTTGCTGGTAAAATTCATCACCTTGGTATGCGCCGTGGCCTTTTTCAGGTCGAAGCCCAACCCGGCAACAAATGCAAGGGCCCAGAACGATCCTGTGCCGGGTCCGAAAAATCCGTCGTAGAATCCAAGCAGCAGGCCAAAGACAAGATAAAACAGGCTCGGTGCAATTCTGTGGGGCCGATGGAGGGCACCTAGCTCCGGCTGGCTGATCATATAGATAAAAACGGCGATCAGCAGCAGCGGAATGGCACGCCCAAGGAGATTCGCCGAGACAGCCTGAATGGCC
>JAIPIO010000059.1 GCA_021734595.1 Kiritimatiellales bacterium
CCGACTGTTCATGGTTGTTGGTATAGGTGCTCTCGAAGTCGGCCAACAGGTCGAGTTCGGGGTATTCGTAGGTGGTCTTGATGGTATCGGGGGCCTCCCAGTCGCCCTGGGTGGTGTAGTGGCCGCCGATGGATGCGATGCGTCCGGGCATGGGCAAATCGAACAGCCAGTTGATGGAATCAAGCCAGTGGATCATGAAGTCACCCAGCAGACCATTGCCGAAATCCCACCTAAAGCGCCACTTGAACATGCGAAGCGGGTCGAACGGCTGCTGCGGCGCGTTGCCCAGGAACCGCTGCCAGTCGACCTGTTCCGGTTTGACTTTATACGGCGGCGTGGAGTAGGGTGTGTGGTTATTGTTCCACTGCATGTGAATGCGGTGGATGGGGCCGATATCCAGCTCGCCGGTTTTGATGCGTCGGCGCAGCTCGATGAAGTGCGGCATGCTGCGCTGTTGCGCGCCCACCTGCACGACGCGTTTATTGCGACGTACCGCATCGATTATCTGCTGGCCCTCTGCAAGCTTGTGGATCAATGGCTTTTCCACATAGGCATCTTTGCCGGCTTCGCAGGCATCGATGCAGATGGGGACGTGCCAATGGTCGGGAGTGGCGATGATGACGGCGTCGATATCCTTGCGGGCCAGCAGCGCGCGGTGATCCACGGTCTGGAAGACCTCGCGCTCCCGGCCGCCGGCCATGACATGGGCCGAGTTGCGGTGTTCGTCGTAGACGTCGCACACCGCATTGACCTGAACGCCCGGAAGCTGTTTCACGGCCTGCAGGAGTACGTTGCGCCCGCGGTTCCCCGCGCCGATGAGACCCAGCGAGATCGTTTCGTTCTTCGCATACCCCTTGGCGGTGGCGGCGTATCCGCCGGTGGCCAGTGCCGCGACCGCGCTGCTTGGGAGAAAACTTCTTCTGTCGGAGGGTCTGCTATTCATTATGCAACCTCTATTTCAGTTCCTTGATTCGGATGTTGCGCCAGCGGACCTGGAAGGGGCCGGTTCCCTTTTTGACGCTGTGGACCTGCAGGCCAATGAAGCCGGAGGCATCCATGTCGTACGTGAAGTCCGCGACCTTCTGGCCGTTGATCCAGGTTTGGATGTGGTTTCCCTTGGCCATGATCCGGTATTTGTTCCACTCGCCGATCTTGTAGGGGTTGGGGGTCGCTTTGTCGTCGGCGAATTCATCAAGCCATTTGCGGCGGCGGTGTTCATCCCAGACATGGCCGTTGCGCTGGGGCGTGGCCGGGGAAATTTCGCACTGGTAGCCGTAAACGACACCGATGTTGCTCTGCCCCTTTTTCATGAATTCCTTGATGTCCTGTTTCCAGATATGGCTGCGGAACTGGAAGCCGGAGTTGAGCGGGGTGTCGCAGTTGACTTCGCACTCGAAGATAAAGTCGCTGTAGGGTCCCTTGCACAGGAACGTGTTGGCGCTGCCTTCCACGGTTGCACCGACAATGTTTCCATTTTCCACGGTGTATTTGGCCGTTCCGCCATTGGAGGTCCATCCGTCGAGATTCTTCCCGTTGAACAGGGTTTCCCAACCGCTTTCCGCCGCGCAGGCAACTGCCGCAACCGCTACCGATGCCAATATTACTGATAATGCTTTCTTCATGTTTTCCGTTCCTTTCCTGTTTAACCGATCTCAATCATGCGCTTTTCGCGGTAGGAGGCGTTGCCGTAGTGGCACACATTGCAGGCCTGTACCGCTGTTTCCACGTAGTCCGAGGGATCGCGCCGCTCGCGTGCCGCTTGCAGCCATTCCGCGATATGCAGGGCTGCCGCGTTGTAGCCGGCATAGTTGCCCTGACCCCTTTTCCCTTCGCTCACGACCATGCTTTCCATCTTGCTTTCCGCCTTGCTTTTGGACTTGCGTTGGGGATGCTGGGGAGTGATTTCAAAGCGCGCGCGGTCGATATAAACCGTGGCGCGCTCGCCCATGATGCGCATGGAACCATCTTCGTGGTTGTTGGAAAAGGTGCATTCAAAATCCGCCAGCAGCTGGCGGTCGGGATATTCGGAAGTGGTTATGATCGTATCCGGGGTCTCCCACGTACCCGCCGTGGTGTAGTTGCCGCCGATCGAGGCGATGCGGCGGGGCATGGGCAGATCCAGCAACCAGTTCGTCGCGTCGAGCCAGTGAACCATCAGATCGCTCAGCGGCCCGTTGCCGAAATCCCACATCCATCGCCAGTTCCGCATGCGGAAGGGGTCGAACGGCTGCTGCGGCGCGTTGCCGAGAAAGCGCTGCCAGTCGACTTGTTCCGGTTTTATCCTGTAGTTTGGCTTGGAGTAGGGCGTGTGGTTCCGGTTCCACTGCATGTGGACGCGGTGGACGGGACCGAGATCGATCTCTCCTGTTTTTATGCGCCGGCGCAGTTCAACCAGGTGCGGCATGGTCCGCTGCTGTGCACCCACCTGTACCACGCGTTTGGTGCGGCGTACCGCTTCGATGACGCGCGGTCCCTCTTCGAGCTTGTGGGTCAGTGGCTTTTCACAGTAGACGTCTTTGCCGGCTTCACAGGCATCGATGGTTATGGGGGTGTGCCAATGGTCCGGTGTGGCGATCATTACCGCATCGATATCCTTGCGGTCGAGCAGCGCGCGGTGGTCCGCGGTCTCGAATACCTTGCGCTCGCGTCCGCCGACCATCACATGGGCCGAGCGGCGGAAGTCGTCATAGACATCGCAGACTCCGTTGACCTGCACTCCCGGGATCTCCTTTAAGGCCTGCATGAGCGTTTTGCGCATACGTCCCCCGGTGCCGATGACGCCGAGCGAAATGGTTTCGTTCTTCGCATACCCCTTGGCGGTGGCGCTGTAGCCTCCAGCGGCCAGCACCGCCATAGAGGCGTTATGCATGAAGCTTCTTCTGTCAGGATTTATATTGGACATGGCGCATACCTCTTTGTTTGAGCGGATGAATCCTCATCGGTTTTTTCCCACTAAATAAGTTCAAACACACCTGTGTTTAAACATGAAAATCATGATGCCATAAGTGACGAGAGTAGTAAACGCCAGTTTCGGCGAAACAATCGCCATTTCCAGCCCGGATTGCGGATGCGGAACGCAGGTACTTCCGCATTCCGGTCCATTCTTGGGTGGCCGTTACTCCGGTCGACCATCCGCTTCCCGGGGAACGTCGGTTTCCCAAAGGCTGGAAAATCCGCCGGGCACAGTTCCAATGCTTGGAACTATGTTTCCATGGTTGGGAAATGCACCGGCCAACGGTTGTTCCGGCGGCAAGTATTTAATGCTAGGCAAGCGCGCTCAAATTTTGTTTAGTACGAAGAGGGAACTGATTTGTTGAAAAGGAGAGGGTGAATTATGGATATCAGAAACATTAAACGGATTGTCGAAACGATGACGTCGAACGACCTGACGGAATTTTCGATGAAAGACAAGGATTTTGAACTTACGCTCAAACGCAGTTCCGGCGAACCGCAGGTTGTCTATGCATCGGCTCCGGCCGCGTCTGCCCATCATCCGGCACCCGCCGCGGCTCCGGCCGCGGTGGCTGCGACCGTGGAACCGGAAGAGGATGAAGACGCCGGATTGCTGGAAATACCCTCGCCGATTGTCGGAACATTCTATCGAAAACCGGCACCTGATGCCGACAATTTTGTGCAGATCGGTTCGGAAGTGAACGAGGAGACGGTGGTCTGCATTGTGGAAGCCATGAAGGTGATGAACGAAATCAAGGCGGATGTAAACGGCGTGATCGCGAAGATTCTGGTTGATGACGCGACCCCGGTGCAGTATGGCCAGCCGCTTTTCCTCGTAGAACCGAAATAAGGGAGTATCCATGTTTGAAAAGGTTCTGATTGCCAACCGCGGCGAGATTGCGCTGCGCATCATTCGCGCCTGCAAGGAGCTGGGTGTGCGCACCGTGGCGGTATATTCCGAGGCCGATGCGGATTCGCTGCATGTGCAGATGGCCGACGAGGCCGTGTGCATCGGGCCGAATGCGGCAACCAACAGTTATCTGAAGATTACGAATATCATCAGTGCGGCGGAAGTGGCCGATGTGGATGCGATCCATCCGGGCTACGGGTTTCTGGCCGAGAACGCGCATTTCGCGGAAATCTGCAAAAACTGCAATATCACGTTTATCGGTCCGGCGGCGGACTGCATCCGCAACATGGGCGACAAAGCCATTGCCCGCGATACGATGAAGGCGGCGGGGGTTCCGATTACGCCCGGCAGTGACGGGATACTGCCTACGTCCGACGATGCGCTGGCACTGGCAAAGAAGATGGGCTACCCCGTGCTGCTGAAAGCCGTGGCGGGCGGTGGCGGAAAAGGTATGCGTATTGCCCGCAATGATGTCAGTCTGGTGCAGGGCTTCATGACGGCCAGCGCGGAGGGGGAAAGCGCCTTCGGCAATCCCGACCTGTTCATGGAAAAATACATAGAGTCGGCCCGGCACGTGGAAGTACAGGTCATCGGCGACAAGCACGGCAACGTCTGTCACCTTGGGGAACGCGACTGCAGTATCCAGCGGCGCCATCAGAAGCTGGTGGAGGAAGCCCCGTGCCCGTCGCTCACCCAGGAAGAGCGCGATGCGCTGGGAGCTGCGGCCGTGAAGGCCGCCAAAGCCGTTAATTACGACAGTGCCGGCACCCTTGAGTTCCTCTATGACGAGAAGGAGAAACAGTTCTACTTCATGGAAATGAATACGCGCATCCAGGTGGAACACACGGTGACGGAAGAGGTGACCGGTATCGACCTGATGAAGGAACAGATCCGCGTGGCGGCCGGGGAAAAACTTTCCTTCACGCAGGAGGAAGTGAAGATTACCGGACACGCCATCGAGTTCCGCGTGAATGCGGAAGACCCGTGCAAAAACTTCACGCCGTCTCCGGGGGTGGTTGAAGCGGTTCATTTCCCGGGCGGCCCGGGCATACGGATTGATTCACATGTCTATTCCGGTTATACGATTTCACCCTATTACGACAGCATGGTCGGCAAGATCATCGCCAAAGGCAGGGACCGCGCCGAGGCGTTGGCCCGCCTGCGCCGGGCGTTGGAGGAATTCACCATCAGCGGACCGTATACCACCGTGCCGCTGGGCGAGGCCCTGCTGGCGGACCCGCGGTTTGTCGAAGGGAAATACAATACGGCCTTCCTCGACCATTTTATGCATGAAAATTTTTTGAATGCGTGTGCATTGTAGTGACAAGGAGCGTTAGGGATGAAAGATAAAGGTAAAGCAGGTGAAGCCATCGTTGAACAACAGGATATTACTGTTGCCGAACATTCGGGGTCCGAGTATGGGCAGATCAGCATTAATAACAATGTGATTGCAATTATTGCCCATGAAACGGCCAAGAAAGTGCCGGGTGTGGTTGAGCTGTCAGGCTCGCTTGCCGATGGTATTGCGGGGATGATCGGCAAAAAGCCGAAAGACCGCGGGATCCGTGTCGAAAAGGAAAACGAAGAGCTGTTGACCATCGATCTGACGGTGGTGCTGGAATACGGGGTTTGCATTCCCGAGATCTGCGTTCAGCTGCAGGCGGCCGTGAAGGAAGCGATTGAAAGCATGACGGGTCAGCATGTCTACTCCGTGAACGTGGTCGTTCAGGGGATTCGGAACACCAGCGAAAAATCCGACGAGGAAAAATAATGAAATCTGTAAAAGCCGCTATGAGTGAATTGCTATCCGTTTTGGCTCTGCTGCTGATTGGCATCTGGCTGATTTACAGCAGCGCCATCGATACGCCGGTGGGGAATGCCGTGCTGGACAAGATGAAAACCACCCCAGCCATCGGCATCACGATCGGTGCCGTTCTTATCTGCGTGGTGCTGTTCCGGTTGATTACACTGGGCGGGAGCAGGGACAAAACCCACTTCCTGACCTTTGATTCCGAAAACGGCAGTGTGGGGATCAGTTCCAAAGCGGTCCGTGATTTTATCGAGCGGGTCGGCCACGAGTTTGCCGGGATCAAAAGCATGGAATCCACGCTGATCATGGACAAGGGTGCGCTGGATGTTGAACTGCGTGTGAAGGTGAAGGTTGGCAACCGGATTCCCGAGCTGTCGCATGTGCTACAGGCGCGCGTGCGTGAAAGTGTCCGCGAAGCCCTCGGGCTGGAAGAAATCCGCAACATAAAGATCAAAGTACAGGAAATTGTCGGTGAGCCGACCAAGCCTGTTGAATCCGGCAATTCTGAATAACCCTTCGGGCTCCCGAAATGGATTGGATACGTATTCAGGAAGCGAACCGTGCTGTCTCGGACCAGGTGTTCAATGAGTTGAAACCTTTGGTTGAGATCCTCGCGCGGGAGCTGGCTGCCCGGCTTAACGGCGGCAATAAGATCATGGCCTGCGGCAACGGCGGCAGCGCGGCGGATGCATCGCATTTTGTCGGCGAACTGGTCAACCGCTTTCTCGTCGACCGCAAGCCCTACGCCGGACTGGCACTCAATTGCGACCCGTCCGTGATGACCTGCATCAGCAACGATTTCTCGTTTGACGAGATCTTCGAGAAGCAGGTTCAGGGGCTCGGCCTCGCCGGCGATGTGCTGGTGGGGTTCTCCACCAGCGGCAATTCGGAGAATATCGTGCGCGCCTTCCGGGCCGCCCAGGAGATGGGGATTCTGACGGTGGCCTTCACCGGCGGAAGCGGCGGTAAAATGCTGGCCATGGCCGACCGGGCGCTGGTTGTTTCCTGTACGGCGCACACCCCGCGCATCCAGGAGGGGCACGAACTGCTGATGCATTTGCTATGCGAACGTCTTGAAGAACTGATGGAAAACAAAAACTAGGAGATTGAATTTAATGAAACCGACAGTAGTGATTATGGCCGCCGGCATGGGCAGCCGCTATGGTGGCCTCAAGCAGATCGACCCGATGGGGCCGAACGGGGAAACGCTGATTGAATATTCCGTTTACGACGCCATCCGCGCCGGCTTCGGCAAAGTGGTGTTTATTATCCGCAGGGATTTTGCGGACGCGTTCAAGGAATCGGTCGGCAGCAAGTTCGAAGGCCGGATCGTAGTGGATTATGCCTACCAGGCGCTCGACGACCTGCCGGAAGGCTTCAGCGTTCCCGCTGGCCGCGAAAAACCCTGGGGCACCGGCCAGGCGATCCTTGTCTGCAAGGATGTCGTGGATACCCCGTTCTCGGTTCAGAATGCCGACGACTACTACGGCGTGGAAGCCTACAAGGTGGTTGCTGAAGCATTGCAGCAGCTCGATGCTGAAAGCACCGATAGTTGCATGGTGGGTTTTGAAACCCAGAACACACTCTCGCCGAACGGCGCGGTTACCCGCGGGGTCTGCGAAGCCGAAGAAGGGTATTTGACCAGTGTGGTGGAACGCTTTTCCATTGAACGCAATGCCGACGGCGTTGTGCAGTGCCATGACGGTGATCAAGCGATTGATATGACCGGCGCAGAAATCTGCTCCATGAACTTTTGGGGTTTTACACCGGAGCTTTTCCCGGCATTGGAAAAACGCTTTGCCGGATTCCTTAAAGCCGAGGGTTCGGAAATGAAGTCCGAGTGGCTTATCCCGACCATTATTGACGACATGATCAATGCCGGCGACACCCGCGTCAAGGTGCTCAGCTCGCACGACCGCTGGTTCGGCGTAACCTATCCCGACGACAAGCCCACCGTGGTGGCGGAACTCAAAGCCATGCACGACGCCGGCAAATATCCCGCCAAGCTCTGGGAATAAACCCGCAGGATAAAAACGATGAACAAGGCCCGGCGCATTCTCTCATGGAAAGTGCCGTGCCTTTTTCTTTTACTGTGCGCCTTGCCGGGGTGCCAGACGCTGATCAACGACAAACCGCCGATTCCTTGGCACGAATGCTACGAGCCGCTTGATAGCCCTGCGGCTGAAGCCTTCGTTTTCCAAGCATTGGAAGAAGCGGTTCCAAGGTTTGGAAAACCGGCCGTTCCGGTGGGGTCGCTTCAGCTCCGCCGCTCGCGAAAAACCTCCAACGTCCGGAACTACCGGTTGGCCGAAAACTTCACCCTCACCGAATGCGTCGATTCCGATAAGGGCGAGTTCGTTATCTACATGGCCGTGGAACCGGGCCATGAAAGCTTTTATCCGCTGCTTGGCCATGAATGCTTCCATCTGCTCAATCCGATGATTTTCGATTGGTACATGGAGGGCGCCGCCACTGTTTTTTCGGAAGAGATCTGCCGGGCGAACGGGGTTTCGTGGGCAACATGGGAGAAGCGGTTCCGGCGTGATAAACACAGAAAGCCCTACAGCGCCTCCTACTGGATGATGAAGGAGCTCAAGGAAGCGGTGCCCAGCGACTATCCGCGCTTCCTGCGCTTTACCGTGCCTGCTGCCGAGGAAGACCGGCGGCAGATCGATATCGATGCATGGCTCAACACGCTGCCGGCCTCCGACCGGGCCCAGGCCGTGGACGTCATTTCCCGCTGGATGAAAATCTTGAAACGGCGTGCCTCGGAAGACTACAATTTCACCGTTCCGAAAGAGCTAAAACAATAGGAGGTCGCCATGCCGCTGATTAAAGTACAAGCCACCAAGGACATTCCGCCCGATGTCATCGCCCAGCTTTCCACTGTTGTTGCGGAGACCATCGGCAAGCCGGAAACCTATGTGATGGTGAGCGCGTCCAAAGCCGACATGATGATGTCCGGCTCCGCGGACGATGCCGCGTTTGTGGAGGTTAAAAGCATCGGCGGACTCAGCCGCACGGTGAACCATGAGCTCACCATCAAAATCTGCGGGCTGCTCAACGACCACCTCGGCATCCCCGGCGAGCGGGTCTACATCAACTTCACCGAAGTTCCCGCCGCCGAGTGGGGCTGGAACAATTCGCTCTTCGGATGATTGGATGAGTAAACGCATTCCTCCCATTGCTGTTGGAGTACTATTGCTCCTGCATTCTGTCTCGGTCGGGCAATCCCGTAATGTTTCCCCGTACGGAGTACATGCCCACCTGACACGTCAGGATGAGCATTCGTTCACGCAGGATGAACTAAAGCTCTATCAACAGGCCCATATCGGCTGGCTGCGGACCGGCTTTGTGTGGGCCTCGCTGGAACGCAAGGACGGCCAATGGGATTTCGAGCGGTGCGACGATGTGGTGGAGCAATGCAACCGGGCGGGGGTTCAAATTATGGGCCTGCTGCACGGCGCGCCCCAGTGGGCCGAACCGGTGGTCGACAATCTGGACCATTGGCGCGATTTTGTGCGAACGACCGTCACCCGCTACAAGGGGCGCGTGCCTGCCTGGCAGATATGGAACGAACCGAACCTTAAGCAGTTCTGGAAAAATCCGAATCCGGAACATTACGCCGCGCTCCTCAAGGTCAGCTATGACGAGATCAAGAAGATTGATCCCGATGCCCTTGTGGTATGGGGTGCCACATCTCAATTGGATTGGCCGTTTTTGAAAACGGCCCTGCCGCTTTCGAACGGGAAGTTTGATGTGATGGCGGTTCATCCCTACGGCTACGGTGACCCGCGTGCACCGGAAGCATACATTGCCGATTGCATAGCGGATTTAAACAAGTTGCTTCGGATCACAGGCGTTGGGGAACGGCCCATTTGGTTCACCGAGTGGGGCTGGCCTTCGCACAGGGGGCAACGCGGCATGTCCGACCGGCAGCAGGGGCAGTACATCGCCCGGGCCTACATCACGGCCTTGCAGGCGGGATTGCAACGTGGCTTCTGGTACGAATTCCAGGAACGCGCCGAGGCCGATGAAGTCAACGAAGATGCTTTTGGCATGGTGGAATACAATCTGAAGCCCAAACCCGCCTACCATTCGTACCGCACTCTGGTAAAGGCGCGGCCACCGGGTTCCACGATCATCGGCCAGCCGGCCAAGGACGGCCTGATTTATTATCCAGCATGGAAGCGGCCCGACGGCACGACGGTTCATGCTGTTTGGGTTGTCTGGAACCGCTGGGCCAAGCCGCGCATGACCCCGGTTCGTTTCAAGGGCGAGCTGAAAGAAAGCTTCGACTATCTAGGAAAACCTATGAAGCTGGAAACCGACGATTCCGGCAGAACCATCCTGCCGCTCGACTGGGGGTCGCCCCTCTATCTGGTCGGCCCCGAAAAAATCATCTTTGAATGATTCCACTGATATCGATGAGGTAAAGTTGCCGCCCGTTGCCGCCGTGGGTTGAGTCGATGCAGACCAGTTTCCCGTCGTTGCTGGCCCGCGGGTGGGTATCGCACCGCCATTCGCCCTTGTATTCCTTTGGTTCGTGGAACCGGCCCAGTTCTATCTTTGTTCCGGTCGACTCCTGGAACAGGTACGGAATTTGTTCGCGGTTTTTGCCTTGCGGGTAGGTATCGTTCAATATCCATTTTTGCCCGGTTTTCGGCAGATAGGTATTGTGCCCGTTTTTGACCATGATGCCTTTGCCGACCTGGCGAAGCTCGGCTGTTTTATCCTTAAACTCCCAAAACCCCTTTTGCCGGCCACCCGGATGCGTCCAGGCGGTAATGTGTTCCGGGTCTTTCCAAATAAAGTGGGAGGTCTTCCCGGATGGATCGAGCAGATAGACATCTTCGCCATCCATGCCGGCGGTAAACATACGGGTGGTGAATTTATTTGCGGTTTTATTGTATTCCGCCGCATTGGCCAGCACCTCGTCGGAAATGGGGGCGTCCCGCCAGCGGTTCAGAAAAATAAAACGCTGGCCGTCGGGGCTGACCAGCAGGTGGTTGAAATAGTGCCACTTATCTGAAATATCGACGCCGGCATTGGGGATTTCCGCAATCTGCCTGTATGAAAGCAACAGGCTGGATTCGCCGGTTTCGAGATCGATCTTGTAGATTCCGGCGTTCTCCGGCGTGTTCTGATGCTTGTACGGATCGGTTCCGCCCGGATAGCCGTAGCCTTTCCGGTAGTTCTGGATGCGCGCAAAGTCGGTGCCTACCGCATGTTTCCCGTCCGGGCTTAAGGCGTAAACCGCTTTGGAAAGCGTTTTTTCTTCGCCCGTTTTAATGTCCTTTACGATGCTGACAAACTTATCGCCGCAGCGGTCGTTCCAGATCACTTTCGAACCAGACCCCGGAATCCATTGCAGCATGCAGCCCTGCTGCCAGCCCCATGCCCGGCTTTCGCCCAGCTCGATCCATCGGTTGCCATCCTTGCGATCAACCATGCCGACCTTGATGACATCGTCCTTGGTAGGGGAGCGGTGCTCGAAATCCGTTTCCATGCACAGGACATAACGCCCCGAGGGGTCGAACTGGAGCTTGTCGTAGTAGCCGAACCAGTGGAATTCCGGCCCGGTTGTCAGCGCCTCTACCGGTGGTGTTGCCGGTGCGGTGGCAGCGACGGACAGAGCCAGGCCGATGGCATTCCATAGGACGATTGCAGCAACGCTGCGGATGGTTTTTTTCATTTAATCATGTCTCCGGTTCAGTTCCCTTAAAAACAGGACGAATCATATTTATTTTGCCGGCAGGTCGGCAAGGCGTGCATTCAAATCGGGGAAAGCCGGCAACGGTTGGCTTGGGATGGGTTCGTACCAGAAGGTGGTGCAGCACCAGTCGTCCTGCCGTTCATACAACCGGTTCGGCATGTCCTTGCTCCAACCGATCTGCTGGATGGTGATCCGGCACTCTTCATTCCAGTAAACCGGATCGGGAATGTGCCAGCGATACATGGAGATGAATCCATTCTGGTTGAAACTGCAGCCGTGATAGAGGAAGGGGGTCTGTTGCATGCCGTAGGAGAGGCAGACGTAATCTTCGCTGCCGGTGCCGCAGATGGTCGGGAATTCCTGATCCCCGTCGATATACATCTTGATTTCGCCTTCGCCCCACCAAGTGCTTTCAAACGTTCGGATGCCCAGCACGGCGCCGAGATAGCGGCCTTTGCCCTTCCGCCGGGGCAACAGCTCGAAGTCCTGCTTTAAAACCGTGGGATTCTGCCGTCGGAAACAGGTGTGCAACCGTCCGAAATCGGCGGGATGCTTCTCGCCGATGGTGTAGTCGATCTGGTAGTAGACCACGATGCCCTGTTTGCCCTCGTTGGTCAGCGTCAGCTTGGCATGTTTGCTGAAAGGCATTGGAATCCAGATATTCAACGCCGCATTGGTGCCGGTTGAGTGAACGGCGGA
The DNA here is from genome assembly GCA_021734595.1 of Kiritimatiellales bacterium. Taxonomy (GTDB): domain Bacteria; phylum Verrucomicrobiota; class Kiritimatiellia; order Kiritimatiellales; family Pontiellaceae; genus JAIPIO01. The sequence continues at coordinate 12,088 of JAIPIO010000059.1, forward strand.
TTGGTAGGCGTTTACCGTTGCATGTGCATTTCCCATGAAGTCGCCCAACGGGCATTCAATGCTGGGATGTTCCTGATCGTCCCAGTAGGCCCGGACCACCATGCTTCGCAACGCGGTGGTTTTGTTCTTGAAAGCGCCGGTGATCCAGATATGGCGGATAGTGCCGGACCCTTCGATGTCGCAGAGCACGGTTTGTTCGCCCGGGGCGATGGATTTGGATGGCATGCCTTTTCTGCCGACACCCAGGTGGCTGGCAGCTTTTCCTCCCGCTCCTTTGGCTCCGGTGGGATTCTCGAAAGAGATGGATCTGGATACTGCGGCGCCGTCAAGCTTGTACCACTGGCCTCCCGTGGCGAATCGAGTGTGCGAGCAGGATACAACGGCCATAAGAGGCAACAATGCAAAAATACGGAGCAGGAATTGGGTGCAATATCTATTCGTCATGCTTTCCTCCAAACGGTGAATCAAACTGCTAAAGATTCTTACACCCATGGCGGCTTGCCGCCAACCAAAGAAAGGATTAAAACGCAACCATCGTTATGAAGACTTCCCCTGTTTAACCTGCCCATGCAGGGGGAACCGGTGAAGGACGGTGTGCTCCGCGCCGGTGGGCTTGAGCTCGCTTTTCATCAGCAGGACTTCCGTCACGTCCACGCTTCCGAATTCGGTGGCCTGTTCCTTTTCGAACAACTCCAGCATGTGCTGGATATTCTTTGGGGATTTCACGCGTCCCAGGGTCAGGTGCGGCGAGAACGGCTTTTCGTCAAAATCGACTGCTGCTTTGCGCAGGGCTTGCACGGTTTTGTGCTGAAGCTCCATCAGCGGCGGACCGTCTGCGATGCCGGCCCAGACCACGCGCGGACGGCTTGGTTTTCCGAACGTTCCAATGCCTGTGGCTTTGACGCTGAAAGGTTCCAATGATTGGAAACTTTCGTCCAGTGCGGTTTCCAATGGTTGGAACTTTTCAACCGGCACGTCGCCGAGGAACGCCAGCGTCAGGTGCATGCCTTCCGTCCGCACCCAGCGCACATCCGCATGGGCCTTCTTCAGCCGCCGCTGCAGTCCGGCCAGCTCGCCGCGGACCGCGTCGTTGAGTTCAACCGCAATGAATGCCCGTACCGTTTCCATTCCATGCCTCTTTACGAACCACTGATTCACACTAATCGACACTGATCAACTGATAAACTTGGAAAAATCGTTGAGAGTACCAGCCGTTTCGCCCGGTTGATCGACCTGCACAGCCAGATTGCCGGGAACCTGCTGTTCCTGCACTTCGAGTTCACCACCGGCGATGCCGCCGACCATAACATGGTCACCCGGTGTCCGAGGCCTTGATGAGCCATATCCTCGCAGAAAACCCGGAACTGAAATATGAATCCATCTCCGGCAACTACTGTTCCGACAAAAAGGCCGTCGTCGTTAACGGCATTCTTGGCCGCGGCAAATATGTGGTGGCCGAAATCACCATCCCGGAAAAGATATGCCGCCGCTACCTGAAAACCCCGCCGGAAAAGATCGTGCAACTCAACATCCGCAAAAACCTGATCGGAACCATACTGGCCGGTGGCCTGCGCAGTGCAAACGCGCACTATGCCAATATGCTGCTGGCCTTCTACCTCGCCACCGGACAGGACGCCGCCAATGTCGTCGAAGGCTCCCAGGGCATCACTTTGGCGGAGGAGAGGGAGGGGGATCTCTATTTTTCAGTAACCCTGCCGAACATCATTGTCGGCACCGTTGGCAACGGCAAAGAGCTACCGTTCGTGGCCGAAAACATGCGGAAACTCGATTGTGTAGCCGACCGCGAACCCGGTGAAAATTCCCGCCGCCTCGCCTGCATCTGCGCCGCCGCCGTCCTCTGCGGCGAGCTTTCGCTGCTCGCCGCCCAGACCAACCCCGGCGAGCTGATGGATGCCCACCGCAAGCTCGAACGGAACGCCTAGCCAGGATTCCACCGATCTAATTAGAATTGACGATCGTGCATTCTAATTAGATCGGCGGATGGTTCCTCCCGGATTTTTTCTTCACAGCAGCAGGTATTTCAGAATGAATATCAGCGCGAGGAGCACCGCGACGGGTTTCAATTCGGTGGCCTTGCCGGAGGCCAGTTTTATCAGCACATGGCTGATGATGCCAAATGCGATGCCATCCGCGATGCTGTAGCTGAATGGCATTATAATCAGCGCAAGAAAGCACGGGATGGCGACGGCATAGTCTTTCCACTCCACCTTTAGAATCGGTTCCATCATGAACAGTCCGACCAGTACCAGAGCCGGGGCGGTGGCCGCTGCGGGGATGACTTGGAAGACCGGGGCAAAGAAGAGCGACAACCCGAACAGGACCGCCACCGTCAGCGCCGTCAGGCCGGTGCGTCCGCCATCCGCAACCCCGGCGGCGCTTTCCACGTAAACGGTCACGGTGCTGGTTCCGCAGATGGCCCCGAACGTGGTGCCGATGGCATCCGCGAACAGCGCCTGCCGCGCCTTGGGCACACGGCCCTCGGCGTCGAGCATGTTGGCCCGCGACGCAACGCCGATCAATGTGCCCACGCTATCGAACAGATCCACGAACAGGAAGGTGGCCACGGCAACGAGCATGTCCATGGTAAGTACCTGTCCAAATTCAAATTTCATGAATACTGGCGACAGCGATGGCGGTACGCCCATGGGTTGCCAGCCGTCCGGCAGCGTTGTGACTCCAAATGGAATGCCCGCGATTGTGGCCGAGAGAATGGCAATCAGCAACGCGCCGCGCACTTTCGCCGCCAGCAATGCGCCGCCGACCACCATGCCGACCAGCGCCACGAGTACCACGGGTTCCTGCAGGCTGCCCAGCGCCGTCAGGGTGCCCGTCAGCGCGCCGTCCGGCGCGGCACTCATTCCGGTTCTGACCACGCCCGCGTTTTCGAGCCCGATCAAGGCAATGAACAGGCCGATGCCCCCGCTGATGGCGTGCTTGATGGGAAGGGGAATGGCGTTGATGATGGCTTCCCGCACGTTGCAAGCGGTCAATGCAATGAACAGGATCCCTTCAATGAGTACGGCGGTGAGCGCAAACTGCCAGCTTCTACCCATGCCGATGCAGACCGTGAAGGCAAAGAAGGCGTTGATGCCCATCCCGGGCGCCAACGCGAACGGTAGGTTGGCCAGAAACGCCATCACCAGCGTGGCGACCATTGCGCTGAGCGCGGTGGCGGTCAGTACCGCGTCGAACTCCATGCCTGTTGCGGAAAGGATGCCCGGGTTGACGGCCAGGATGTAGGCCATGGTCATGAACGTTGTAATCCCCGCCCGGACTTCCGTGCGAACGGTGGTGCCATGTGCCGTTAGTCGGAACAGTTTTTCCAGCATGGTTCGGTCCCTTCGAAATCAAAACTCCACATTTATAAATACATGCCGTTTGGCGCCGACTCAATAAATTCCTGAAACAACCTGCCGCGGCGGGGTGGGAAGCGGGGTTTTTAGGGTTTCCAATGGTTGAAGGAACATTATAGAGTACCCATCGTTATGAATTCACTAAACGAGCGAAAAATAGATCACATCAATATTGTGGCCGGCGCCGAGGCTGTGGATCGGAGGCAATCTCACTTTGATCGCATCAGGCTGACCCACCGGGCGCTGCCGGAAATCGACCGGGCGGATGTTGATCCCTCCGTCACCTTTTTAGGAAAGAAATTGAGTTTTCCGTTGCTGATTTCCTCCATGACCGGGGGGGTTGGTGCGGAACTGGTCAAAATCAACCGCAACCTCGCAGCGGCGGCGGAGGCCGAGGGCGTTGCGCTGGCGGTTGGGTCGCAGCGTGTGTTTATATC
>JAIPIO010000060.1 GCA_021734595.1 Kiritimatiellales bacterium
CGGCAAGAAATTCGATGCGGAAAGAACCACCCGTTTCTTCCACTCAAAAGATCGCAACGGCGACGGTGTGATAGATGAAAAAGAAGCGGCAATGAAAGTGGAACCGGGTTGGAATAAATGATCGGACAGATAGGATGGATAGTACTATGAAGAAAATGATGGCAATGGTTTTAGTGCTGGCTGCCGTGCTGTCGGCGCAGGCAAAGATGAACATTCTCGTGCTGACAGTGGATGACATGAACTGCGATTCGGTGGGGGTGTATGGCTGCACGACACCGGACACGACGCCGAACATGGACGCTTTTGCAAAGGATGGATTCCGCTTCAAGCATGCGCATGTACATGCGACAAGCTGCATCCCGTCGCGCAACACGGTGCAGACCGGGCGCTATATGTTCAACAGCGGCGTGGAGGGCTTCTATGCCGTGCCGCGCGAAAGCGTGACCTACAAAACCACACCGGATATCCTGCGCGAAAACGGCTACTTCACGATGATCCGTGGAAAGTCGTCGCACTCCTCGCCGTACTATCCGTATCCCGGCTGGGACATCAACTGGGACGACGAGCTGAAGGAGAAGAGAATCAATATCCGCGACACGAAAACCTTCTATGAATACACGAAGAGGGGTGTCGAAGCGGCGAAGAAAGCAGGCAAGCCATTCTACTATTCCATCGACATCCACGATCCACACACCGCGCTCTACAGCTTTTCCTACAAGAAGGGAAAACTCAGCACCGGTCTGCTGGGGCAGGACAAGGACAACCCGCCGAGCCGCATCTTCAAAGATGATGAAATCACCATGCCGAACTTTCTGCCTGATACCCCACTGTCGCGCAAGGAGGTAACGGCCTACTACAACAGCGTGCGGCGCGCCGACGATTCGTTCGGCAATGTGATGAAGGCACTGAAGGACACTGGCGTCTGGGACAATACACTGGTAATCTTCTTCTCCGACCACGGCATGCCGTTCCCGTTCGCCAAGACGGCCATGTACTACCACAGCACCCACACCCCGCTGATGGTGCACTGGCCGGGCGTAACCAAGCCGGGTACGGCGGACGACGACCATGTGATCGGTGCAGTTGATATCCTGCCGACCCTTTTGGAGGCAGTCAGTATCCCGCAACCGGACGGGCTCGACGGTCGCTCGTTCGCGTCGATCCTCAAGGGCGGGAAGCAGAAGGATCGCGAGTATACCTATGTGATGTACGAGGAAAATATCGGCGGCAACCGCCAGCCGATGCGCGGCATAACCTCCAGGGACTACACCTTTATCTGCAACCTGTGGTCGGACGGTGAACGCCGCTTCGCGACTGCCACTCGCGGCATGGCCACCACTGCCGAAATGGAACGGCTGGCCAGCGAGGGCGATAAATATATGCAGGAGCGCGTTCAGCTCTTCAATCACAGCGTGCCGGAACAGTTCTTCGACGTGAACAAGGATTTTGACGGCCTCAACAATCTGGTCGGCAATCCCGAATACAAAAAGCTGATCGGGCAGTACCAGCAGCAGATGGCCAAGACCATGAAGGCGCACCACGACCCGATGCTGGGAATTTTCCAGCAGCGTTCTGACAAGGCGGCGGTTGGGAAATATCTCGACAAGCTCGATGCCGAATCCAGGGCGAGGAAGGCGCAACCCGAAATCTACAAACGCAAATATGATGCTTCCAAAGGCACCAAAAAGAAAAAGGGATTGACGAAGGACAAGAGCCAGAAGAAGGCTAAGAAAGCTGAAAAGAAAAGCGACAAGGCCGCATCGTCCGCCAAGGGAACCACGCTGGAGCAGCAGCTGGAGCATGCGAAGGAACGGGCGAAGAAACAGGGCAAGGAATATGACGAAGAACGAAGCGCCCGCTTCTTCCGCGCCAAGGATAAAAACGGCGACGGCGTGATCGACGCAGAAGAAGAGGTACAGAAGGTTGCCCCGGGTTGGAATAAAACGGAGTAGCAGGAAATGAAAACGAAACGGATTCAGTGTTTGGTTTGGTTGTGTTTGTTGGCTGTGTCCAGCAACGGTTTCGGCGGGGAACCGGTGGATATGCGGTTGTGGTTTACACAGGCGGCGGAAAGCCGCAGCGAGGCGCTGGCGCTGGGTAATGGTCGAGTCGGTGCGGTGCTGTTCCATGGCGTGGAAAAAGAGCGGTTCAATATTTCGGAAGAGACCCTGTGGAGCAACGGCCCGGTTTCGGTGGAGGAGGGCTGCCGGATGCGACCGCATATTTCCAAGGTTTGGAAATTGCTGGACGAAGGCCGCTTCAAGGAAGCCAACGACCTGGTGGAAGAACACTGGTTCGATGACCGCCCGCAGCTGCGCGTTGATCTGATGGCCAATATGACGCTGACGTTTGAAGGGCAGAAGGATTTCACGGGCTATCGGCGTGAGCTGGACATGCGAACGGCCATGGCTCGGCTTGAGTACACCGGCAACGGCGCACGCTACACCCGGGAAAGTTTTATTTCAGCTGTTGACGATGTGATGGTGATTCGGCTGACCTGCGACCAGCCGGGCCGCATCTCGTTTTTATTGGCGCTGGATCGGGAGGTGGACGACCGCGAATATACCGTTTCGGCGGACGAAGACACGCTGACCATGCGCGGGCCAGGCGGCCGGCCCGAAGCCGGGCTACGGTTTGAACTGCAGGTCAAAACCGTGGCCGAAGGCGGTGAGGTGTCCACCGATGGGAAAGTGCTGCGGGTAACCGGTGCGGACAGCGTCCTGATCTATCTGAATGCAGAAACCAACTTTGAGTATGGCCGGATCATGGATGTCGACCTGACAGAGTTGTGCCGTAAAAAAATAGAGGCTGCCGCCTAGCGTCCCTATGATGCAATGCGCGCCGATCACATGGCAGAACACTCCGCGTGGTTCAACCGAGCCGAGCTGTTTCTTGGCAGCAGCACGCCGGAACAGCGGAGCCTGCCGACCAACGAGCGGATTAACCGCATGCGCGGCACTCAGAGAATGGAGCGACCTGCAAAACCGGGGAAGAAAAGTAAAAGGAGGGCGAAGAAAGGAAGCGCTACGGTTCCGCTGTCGAATTCGGTATTCGAATATGATCCCGAGCTGGAAGCGCAGGTGTTCCAGTTTGCCCGCTACCTACTAATCGCCTCCTCCCGACCGGGAACACAGCCGGCCACCCTGCACGGCATCTGGCCCAACTGGCTGCTTTCGGAGAAGGAGCAGAATAATGCCTATCACATGAATATCAACATTGCCGAAAACTACTGGCCGGCCGAAGTGACCGGGTTGGGGGAGATGCAGTTGCCGGTGGTCGACCTGCTGGAAAATTATCTGCCCAATGCCGGAACCTATGCCCGCGAGGGATTCGGCTGCGGCGGCGTGGTCTGCGGACACAACATTGACGCGTGGCTGGCACCCAGCCGCCGCGGCGCCACCCCCGCCGCCGCCCAGTGGGTCGGCGGTTTCGGCTGGCTCTCCCGGCATGTGTGGGAGCACTATGCGTTCAGCGGCGACGAAACCTTTCTGCGGGAACGCGGTCTGCCGATTCTGATGAAGGCGGCCGAGTTTTTCCTCGACTACAGCCGGCCCGATCCGGTCACTGGAAAAATCTACATCGGCCCCTCCGGCTCTCCCGAAAACAGCTTCATGACCAACGGCGAGCGGTCTACGGTGGATTATGGAATCAGCATGGATCAGGAGATTGCCCACGAACTCTACCGCAACTGCCTGAAGGCGGCCGAGGTGCTGGATATGCAGGCCCACCCGATGATCCGTCGCATGGAAAAAGCCTTGCCACAGCTCGCACTGCCTCAAATCGGCAAAGACGGCCGCCTGCTGGAGTGGCGGACTGAGCGCGAGGAGCACGATCCCTATCATCGTCACTTTGCACACATCTACGGATTCCATCCGGGCAACCGCCTCAATGTGTACAGCCATCCGCAGGAAACAGGTGCCATCATGCGCACCCTGCGTCAGCGCATGGGCGGCAGCCCGGAAGCCGACTATGCACCTGCCCGTTTGGACTGGCAGCAGACCTGGTACCTGAACATCTGGGCCCGCTTGCGCAACCGGGATCTGTTCCGGCGCACCTACGAGGACATTTACCGGATCTACTTGGAACCAAGCCTGAACTCCTGGTGGCAGGATCGCCCGTTCCAGTATGACGGCAACGGCGCCCTTTCGTCGGGCATGGCCGAGGCACTGCTCCAGAGCCATGCCGGCGAGATCCACCTGCTGCCCTGCCTGCCGGAGATGTGGCCGGAGGGGAGCTTCCGCGGCTTCCGCGCCCGCGGCGGCGTTACAGTCTCTGCCAGCTGGGACAAACACCATGTAGAGGTTGAATTGGTCGCCAGCCGGGATGGAAAATGCAAGGTTCGCTATGGCAATACCGTACAGGAGGTCGTACTGAAGAAAGGGCAGCCAGTACAGGTAAAGTTTGATGAATCGGTAAAGTAAAGAAACCCGGGACGGCCCCCTGTGATTGAATAAAACGGAGGAAAAACATGAGGAAGAGCACAATTGGAAAACTATTCATTGCATTGACTGTGATGGCAATTGCGTCGCTTGTATCTGCCGAGGTCAAGGTGGCCGAAATTTTCACGGACAACATGGTGCTGCAGCGGGAGTTGCCGGTGCCGGTGTGGGGAACGGCTGTTGCTGGTGAAAAGATTACGGTCTCCTTCGCCGGACAGGCAGTGGGAACGACGGCTGATGATACGGGCACGTGGATGGTTACGCTTGAGCCGCTAAAGACGTCGGCAGAAGGCAGGACCATGACCGTCAACGGTTCAAATGCCGTCACTTTTAACAATGTCGTTGTCGGTGAAGTATGGTTGTGCAGCGGGCAGTCCAACATGGGCGGGACGCTGAAAGAGCATGAGCAGGAGATCATCGTGTCGAAGGGCAAGGAGATTGACCTTACCCGTTACCGCTATCTTAACCGGAACGAGGGATGGCTGCCGATTAATGGCGACACCTATTCATTGCTTTCGCGCGTTTCGTATTATTACGGGATCAAGCTTTATGAGGAACTGAATGAAGACGGGATCAAGGTGCCGGTCGGCCTGGTGCCCCGGGCCCGCTCCGGGTCGGCGATTCAAAGCTGGATGCCCAAATCCGCGGCTGAAAAAATCAGAAAAAAAACCGCCATTCCGGAAGGGTGGAATGCCGATAAGGCACACCATGAGCCTGGAAACCAGTTTGCCGAGCAGTTGGACATGATCATTCCTTACGCCATTCGTGGTGCCATTTGGTATCAGGGGGAGAGCAATAAAGGCGAGCCGTGGGAATACCGCCATTTGCTGCCGCACCTCATTGAAACATGGAGGAATATCTGGGCGGTCCGTTCCGGCAGCGGACTGCGCAGGTTCCCTTTCTATTATGTGCAGGTTCCGGTCCAGAACAAACAGCCGGGATGGCCTGTATTGCGGGATTCCATGCGGCGGGTGCTTGACGTGACCGAAAACACGGGCATGGCCGTTTTCTACGATTATGGGCCGGAGGTCCATCCGCCTATCAAGGAGCCGGTTGGCACCCGGCTGGCACTCTGGGCGCTGGCAAAGGATTATGGACGGGACATCGTCTGCAGCGGCCCCTTGCTGGATAACGTGCAGATAAAAGATGGCACGGCGGTTTTGAGCTTCAGGCATGTCGGCGGCGGATTGAAAAACAAGTCCGGTGGGGAAAACCTCCGGTTTTTTGAAATCGCAGGGAAAGATGGAAAATATGTGCAGGCCAATGCCTGGATCGAAGGTGATACCGTCGTGGTTCAAAGCGACCAGATACCTGCGCCGGCAACTGTCCGCTATCTTTTTAGAAAGCCGTTGCCGGATCCAGCGGTCAGCCTGATCAATGCCGAGGGACTGCCGGCCTCACCTTTCATAACGGACGATATCCGGCCCGCGCCCGTCGCCATTGGAAGCTACACGCTGCAGGAGCAGCTGGCGCAGGAGGAGGCCCGGGCGAAACTGCTGGGCCGTGAATTCAAGCCCGACAGAATCACCACCTCCTTCCACAAACAGGATATGAACGGTGATGGAATCATTGATCAAACGGAAGTCCAGGCAGAGGAACGGCGTAGGGCCGAAACAAAACAAAAAAGAAAAAGCACCAAAAAACCGGATGAATGATAGGGAGACGGATATGACAAAACAAACAAGGTTGCTGGCGTTGCTGGTTCTGCTGAGTATGGCCGGAGCTGCCAATGCGGCAGGTAAGAAAGAGCAGATGAACATTCTGTTCATGATGTCCGACGACCATGCGGTGCAGAGCATCGGATGCTTCGGAACGATCTTTGAGAAATACAATCCGACACCAAACCTCGATCAGCTGGCTGCGGAGGGCGTGACTTTTGTCAATACCTTCGTCAACAACTCCATCTGTTCGCCCTCGCGTGCTGCATTCCTGACCGGTAAATACAGCCACAACAACGGCGTGCGTGCCTGGGAGGAATTCGACGGATCGCAGCAGACGTTCCCGAAGCTGCTGCAGAAGGCGGGCTACCATACCGTGCTGATCGGTAAGTGGCACCTGAAGTCCGATCCGACCGGTTTTGACGAGTGGATGATTCTTCCGGGGCAGGGGGACTATTTTGATCCAACGTTTCTCGACGCGAAACACGACGAGAAGAATCCGATTCAAAAGAAAGGCTATGTGGCTGAGATCATTACCCGTATGGCGAAGGACGCCATACGGAACCGGGAGAAAAACAAACCGCTGGCCATTTTCGTGCATCATAAATCGGTGCACATCCCGTTCCTGTGCGACCCGCGCGACAAGGAGTGGCTGAAGGATGAAACCCTGCCGGAACCCGCAACGCTGCGCGATGACTGGAAAGGACGTCCCGCGATCGTTACGGCCAACAACAAGGTTCCCAACATTGAAATGCTGCACAAACGGTTCGATGAAAACGGCATCAAGGAAAAAGGCAAAAAACGGTATGCCGATTCTGCCGAGAAGGGCATGGAAATTCAGGAGCGGAATACATACCGCTATCAATACTACCTGAAATCCTATCTTCGCACCGCCCGGAGTATCGACCGCTCCATGGGTGAGCTGATGCAGGTGCTGAAGGATGAAAAAATAGACAACAAAACCACCGTGGTCTACACGTCCGACCAGGGTTTCTACCTTGGCGAACACGGTATGTCGGACAAGCGGTGGGCTTACGAGGAATCCGTGCGCACTCCGCTGATCATCAAACATCCTTATGCCCTGAAGGGCATCAAGGTTGAGGCGCTTGCCATGAATATTGATCTGGCTCCCACGCTGCTGCTGCTGTCACACATCAAAATCCCGTCGGATATGCAGGGGCGGCATCTGGTTTCTTTCCTGGCAGGAATGGAACCCAAGGCGTGGCGCGACCACGTCTACTACCGTTACTACGACTCCCACGGTTACAACATTCCCCAGCACCAGGCCGTGCGCACCCAAACGCATAAGCTGATCTATTTTCCGCTGGCCGACCGCTACGAGCTTTTTGACCTGAAGGCCGATCCCGTCGAAATGAAAAACCTGGCTGATAACCCAGAGCAGCGCGAACTGCTGGAAAAAATGAAGAAGAAACTGGTAGCAGCGAAGAAAGAAGCCGGTGACAAAGACGAGGATATCTATCCGATCAAGAGATAAACAGGGGAAGACGATGAAGAGAATGATTTTGGCAGTTTTAATCGGTTGTCTGGCGGGATGCGCCAAACAGAATGAATCGTGCAGTTTCCCGAAGGTGTCGCCGGAACACACGCACATGCAGGCGTTGCTGGAAAACGCCATGGGCTATATCAATCCGGATCACGGACTGATCGACGAAGCCTCAGGTTATCCGGTCGAGGGCTGGAACCACGACCCGGAAAAAGGATTGTTCCTGCGCTCGTTCACCCAGCTGACCTCCATCGGCGAGTGGACGGAGCTGCTGGCCAACATTGCGGCAGGCTACGCGGACAACCCGTATATTTCCCGTTTCCAGGCATTGGAAAAACTGGGGAAGGTGGCGGACAGCCTGCTGGCCGACCAAGCCGACCCGGCGGTGAGCGCCAAGGGGTTGCTGGGGAATTTCCTGGGATTGGAAAACGGCCGCAGGCTCGGGCCGCTGGGCGAAGAGATCGAGAAGAGCAAGTTGGTCGAGGCCTTCGGCGCGGAGAAGGCGGAGGCCATCTGGCGGGCCCTGCTGGAGAAGGAATGGTTTACGCTGCAGCGCGGCGAAACCGAGGGACGGATCAAGCGCAGCGATAAATACGGCACGGAACACTTTACCGGTCCACTGGAGCCTTTTGCCGATGACGCAACCAAAACAAAAATCATGGAACTGATGGACGGGCGCGTGGTAAAGGCGGTATTCGGCGACAACGTCAATCTGTCCTCGTCAATTGCGAAGGCCGTCGGTGCGCTGCTGCACCCCGATATCAAGGATGATCCCAAGGCCATCGCGCTGCGCGAAAAACTGGAACGGTTTATTGCCGGGCAGAGGGAGGGATTTCACTATCTGTTCGACAAGGAAACCGACACTTTTATCTTTGGCTGGGATGCCACCAAGGACCGCTTTGCGGGTTGGGACGACGGCCGCGGCAAATGGGTGGTGGGCCACCAGAACTACTTTATCAACGAATTCCGCGGACCGTTCACCTTCGCCCTGCTGCGCCACGACCTGCCGATCAATTCAGTCAAGAATTCCGGCTTCAAGATCAAACCCTACCGCATGCAGGACGGCACCGACCGTTACACGCTGGCGACCTGGAGCGGCTCGGCTTTCCAGTCGCTTGGACTGACGATGTTCATGCAGGAGCTGGAGATTCCGGGTTGGAAGATGAATCTTGAAAACACGGTGGACATCGAACTCGACTTTGCGGCGCGCAAGGGCAATCCCGGCTTCCTGACCGAGTCGTACAGCGGCAACGAGATGGAATATACTGGCGACGTCGGCATCCCCGATATTGCGGTGACAGGTGCCGAGCGCATTGCCGATGCGCCGTCGCTCTACACGCTGGGCGTCTCCTACATGATTGCGCCGGAAAAGATCGAGGCGTTCCTGGCCGCCAACTGGGGCAACATCACCAAGCTCTTCACCGACCACGGGCCGTGGGAGGGCTACAAGACCAGCGAGCAGCGGGCCATCGAATTCCAGACCTCGGCGCACACCATGTCGCTGATTCTCGGCGGAATCGGCACCGGTACGGAAAATATGAAGCGCTACCTGAAGTTCCAGGGATTGGAAAATAAGCTGGCCGCCTTCAACAAGCCGGGCGAGGCGGTCAACTTCCTGGATGAAAGTGTAAAGCTGATCGCGTGGACCTCGGCGGGTGACGAGCTGGTACCCTACCGGAACGGAAACCTCTTCCAGATTCGCGGCGAAAAAGTGCGCACCGGAGGAATCACTGTCGTCTTGCCGCAGAAAGAGGGCGTGAGCCTTTCCAACGGCATTCTCAAAATCCGCTACCGTGCAGCCGATCCGGTTAAGAAAGCGGTTATCACACTTAAGCGTGCGCCGGGACTGCCGATCAAACCGATGGTGTTTGAAAACGAAATCCATACCCGCTTCGATGTGGCACTGGGCCATGAAAACAGCATTGAAATTCCCATGCCTGCAACCCCGGGGCTGGAAAACATCAAGGAATTGATTATAGTATATGGAGACGACAACACCGCGGTGCCTGTTGACCTGACGATTACCGAATTTGAGTTTATTCCAGGCATTGGAAAATGATAAACAACGGGTTTCCACTGTTTGGAAATAGAGAGGAGCTGGGTGATGAAACGATGGCAGATATTCGTACTGGGATTGGTTTTGGCTGGCGCCACGTTCGCGCAGCCGCAGGTTCCCGACGGCTGGACGGACGGATTTGTGATGGCAAACGGCATTCGCATCCACTACTGGCGTACCGGGGGTGACAAGCCGGTACTGATACTGCTCCACGGTTTTTCCGATGACGGTCTGTGCTGGGTGAATCTGGCGAAGGAGCTGGAGGCTGACTACGACATCATCATGGCCGATGCACGCGGCCATGGATTATCCGATCCACCGGCGAAGGACGATCCGACTGATGCACAGGCCGAAGATATCGCCGGACTGATCAAGGCGCTCAAACTGGAAAAGCCGATTGTGATGGGGCATTCGATGGGAAGCTCTTCAGCGGCGTGGTTTGCGGCCAAATACCCGGATATCCCGCGCGCCGTCATTCTCGAAGATCCCGGCCTGACGCGCAGGTCGCGGAAGGATCCCTCGCCCGAGCAGGAGGAAAAGAAACGTCTGCAGATCCTGCAACGGAACAATACTCCGTATGAAGCGCTCGTTGCCGACTGCCTGAAGAAAAATCCGCAGTGGGGCCGGTCGGAGTGCGAATGGTGGGCGCCGTCGAAACGGACCTACCACCCGAACAACGCCTACCGCAAATGGGGCGCCCGCCCGTCGGCGGAAGAGCTGTTTGCCAAAATCACTGCACCGACACTGATCCTAAAGGCCGACGCCCAGGGCGAAGTCCGCGCCAAGAACGAAGAAGTCGCCACTATCCTGAAGAAAGGCAAAATCGTGCATGTCGAAGGAGCCGGTCACTGTGTGCGCCGCGACCGCGAAGAGCAATATTTGAAGGTGCTGAAAAAATTTCTTGGGGAATTGTAACTCCTCAACGTGGATCATTGCATCGAGGAAGGGCTTGGTTGGATTATGGACAAAACTTGCTGTTTGCACGTTTCCAAGGATTGGAAGCCCGGAGGATAAATGAAAAAAAGATTAACCATACTTGCGGCCACCCTTCTAGCGACTGCAGCTCATGCAGAACTTCGTCGTCCCACGACGCAAGATGCGGCGACCGTGCCATACACGGGCGATGGGAGTGATTTGCAGCGCTTCCTGGACGAAGCGCCGGAGAATGCCATGATCGTCTGCGACGCGTCCATTGTTCTAACGTTTCGTGCTCCAATCATTATACGCAAGGTCCTGACGATCAGGGGGTTGCACGCGCGCCTTCCCGATAAATTGGGAAGGACGGCGCTGATCGAGGTCATGGCGGAGGGCGTGACGTTGCTGGATTTGGAGCTGCACGGCAACTACGACTCGGTGTCGCAGGAGGATCGCAATACACTGATCTGGATCTCGCGGGGAAACTTCCGTATCGAGCGGTGCCGCTTCTTCGACGGATCGAAAGATGGCGTCATGATCACGCCCGAAAAGGGCGCCGGGGACTTGGTCGGAGGCGTCGTCCGCGACATTGAGGCCCACCGAATGGGGCGTGATGCGGTTTCGATCGGTGGCGGCAACGCCGGGGCGAGAATCCGGGATGTAACGGTCGAAAACGTCATTTTGAAGCGTGGATATCATCGCGGTGCCGTCGAAGTGAGCGATGGAACCGATAATATCACCGTTCGCAATGTGCGTGCCGAAGAGTGTGCATATGCGGTGGATGTCCAGGATCACGGGAAGGGAAGCGCCCCCAACACGAATGTGCTGATAGAGGATGTTGTGGCCGTGCGGTGTAAACACATCGTCCGAACCGCCAACCGGGATCTGGGACACGCCAATCTGACGCTTCGGCGTCTTACTGGTGAGAACTGCGAAGCGTCTATCAAGATATCGAACACGAAAGGCGTGATCCTTGAGGATCTCACGATCATTGGGCACCAGAGCAAGAAGGTTCCTCCCATCTCACTCAGGAATTGCAGCAACGTTAGATTGAAGAATATCACCGTTGGAAGCACCATTTTATCCGATCATCCTGTACAGTCGACAAAATGCAGCGATGTGAAGATCGAAGGGCTGAAAAGGCGTGCGCCGTGACCGCAAGGAGCGGGTGCTTAGAAGAGTTGAACACATTTCCGGGTGAGCCGGGAATAAAAGGAAGGAAACGACCCATATGAAACTATCCAAGTTATTTTCCATCAGTCTGATGGCTTTGACCTGCGTTATTCTAATCGGATGCACGAGCATGCCATCCTCTAAAACCAGCCAGCCCAATATTGTTGTCATCTTTGTTGATGACATGGGGTATGGCGACATGAGCTGCAACGGGCACCCGACCATCAAGACGCCCAACCTCGACCGCATGGCGGCGGAAGGGCAGAAATGGACCAGCTTCTACGTGGCGGCGTCGGTCTGCACCCCGAGCCGGGCGGGTCTGATGACGGGGCGCTATCCCGTTCGCAGCGGAATGTGTTCCGACAAGAAACGGGTGCTGTTCCCCGACTCGCTGGGCGGCCTGCCGGCTGCGGAAACCACGATGGCGGAAATGCTGAAGGCGCGTGGCTATGCCACCGCTATGGTGGGCAAATGGCATCTGGGGCATCTGCCGCAGTTCCTGCCGGTCAACAACGGTTTCGACAGCTGGTACGGGATACCCTACAGCAACGACATGGATGGCGACAATGTAAAGATCAAGGCCGCGAACAAAGGCATCAGCAAGAACCTTTGGATCGAGGGAAAACACTGGAAGGAACCGCGTAGCGAATACTGGAATGTGCCGCTCATGGAGGGCGAAACTATTCTGCAACGCTCACCCAACCAGGAGCTGCTGACCAAGACCTATACCGAAAAATCGATCGACTTTATTCGTACCCGCAAAAGCAAACCCTTCTTTCTCTATCTGGCGCACAGCATGCCGCACGTGCCGCTGTTCCGGTCGGACGCATTCAAGGACGTCAGCACGGCAGGATTGTATGGCGATGTGATCGAAGAGGTTGACTGGTCGGTGGGCCAGATCATGCGGACCCTGCGCGACGAGGGGTTGGCGGAGAATACATTGGTTGTTTTCACGTCGGACAACGGCCCGTGGCTTCGTTTCAAAACCCTGGGCGGCATTGCCGGGCCGTTGCGCGGGGGCAAGGGCAGCACCTGGGACGGCGGCATGCGCGAGCCGTGCATCTTCTGGTGGCCGGGAACCATCCAGCCCGGAATCGTCCACGGCCTAGGGAGTACCCTCGACCTGCTGCCGACCACCGCCGCGATCAGCGGGGCAACGTTGCCGCAGGCGCAGCTCGACGGCTACAACTTGTTGCCGAGCCTGCTGAACGGGAAGCCCAGTCCGCGCCGGGAAATGATCTACTACCGCGGCCAGGAAATCTATGCCATCCGCCTAGGTTCGTTCAAGGCGCACTTCAAAACAAGATCCGGCTACGAAAACGACCTCGAAACGCACAACCCGCCGCTGCTGTTCAATCTGGATCATGATCCCGGCGAAAACTACAACGTAGCCGACAAGCATCCCGATGTCCTCAAGCAGATCGAGCAGCTCCGTAAAAAGCACGAGGCAGGAGTAAAGCCGGTGGAGGATCAGCTGGCCAAAAGATAATTGGAGGGACGGCTTCCACGCCGTCCGCGGTCGAGGTGGAACTCGACCCTCCAGGAACAAATTATATTTTTCCGACCACTGGAATCACACTTCCAACCGTTGGAAAAGCCAGCTGCACGAGTTTACAATGCCTGGAAAACTTAGGTTAGCTCGTTTCCAGTCTCTGGAAAGTTGACGGACAATACCTTCCAAAGCGTGGAAAACATCCGGTGGGTGTCCTTTTTTCCTCGTGTTGTTCGTTATATGGTGGTAAGCGCTTACATTGTTTAGTGCCCAGACCATTTACGGAGGTTGCGGAATGAAGAGGGAAATCCTGAAGAACGGCCTTATGGCGATGCTTCTTTTTTGCGTGGTTGGCGGAGTTTTTGCTGAAAGACCGAACATAATTCTGATTATGGCGGACGACATGGGCCGCGAGACGCTGGGTATCCACGGAGGGTTGAGCTACAAGACGCCGGTGCTGGATAAAATAGGAACCGAAGGGCTGGTTTTCGACCATTGCTATTCGTTGCCAATCTGCACCCCTTCACGGGTAAAGCTGATGACCGGCAAGTACAGCTTCCGCAACTATGTTTCGTTCGGGAAACTGGACCCTGGAGAAAAAACGTTCGGCAATGCGCTGCGGAATGCGGGCTATGAAACCTGCATCGTCGGCAAGTGGCAGTTGGGCGGTGAGCACGAACAGATCAAGGCGTTCGGCTGGGACGAATACTGCATGTGCAACGGCGTCAATCCCATCGATCGCAAGGCGAAGCCTTTCCTCAAGGGCAAGGAGCGCTACTGGTTCAACAGCAAGGTGATTGCCAACGGGGAATACTACAAGACCGATGAGGTCTACGGCCCCGACATGGTCAACGAGTATGCGCGGAACTTTATCAAGCGCGGGCGCGACAAGCCGTTCTTCCTCTACTACCCGATGATCATGCCCCATTCGCCGTGGGGTCCGACCCCACATTCGAAGGACGGGGATAAAAGTGGAAAAAAGGTCAGCGAGGTGAAGTATTTCAAGGACAACATTGAATACATCGACCATCTTGTCGGCCGGGTGCTGAAGGCGCTGGAGGAGAGCGGCCAGCGCGAAAACACCATCGTGATGTTTACCGGAGACAACGGCTCCGGCTATCCGGTACCCGTCGATGTTTCCAACGAGCAGCTGCGCCGCGTGGGTTCAACCGAAGGCTGGGGCGACTACACGGAAATTCTTTTGAATCCCGGCGAGCCAACCCCAACTACAACCAAAAAGGGAAAAACCGTCGTTCAGGAGGGACCGCTTTCGGAAACCATCTACGGCGATGTGCCGGGCAGGAAAAACCGGATGCTGCGCGATGGCACGGGCGTGCCGTGCGTGATGGACTGGGCAAAATATCGCAAGGCGTATGAAAAGATGGGTCACCGCCACAGCGACCTGATTGATTTTACCGACTTTTTCGCCACACTCATCGATGTGGCCGAAACAAAGGTTGACCATTCTATCGATGGAGTTTCATTCGCCTCGCGCCTGCGCGGCGAGGGGGCGCACAAACGCGACTATGTTTTCTGCCACTACTGGAAGGCAGGGCGTGATCCGAAAGGCGCGCGCGACGCGATCCACGACGGAAAATACAAGCTCTACAATAACGGCGACTTCTTTAATCTGATGGCCGACTCCGATGAGCTGCAGCCGGTCGATCTGAAAAAGGCTCCTGAAAAGGCCATCGCCGCGCATAAACGGCTTGCGAAGCAATACGAAGCCGTCCGCGGCTTCGCGCCGAACGTCGAGGTTGTGCCGTCAAAGCTTTTCGATCCCACCGCCAGGAAGCCGGAAGGCACCACGCTGGAAATGCAGCTGGCGCACGCCAAGGAGCGGGCGAAGAAACAAGGCAAGAAATACAACGAGGAAACCAGCACGCGCTTTTTTCGCGCGAAGGATCGAAACGGTGATGGAGTCATCGACGAGAAGGAAGCTAAGATGAAGGTCGCGCCGGGGTGGAATAAATAGGGAGATGAGTGATACGTGATGCGTGAAACGTGAAACAAATCACGACTCACTCGTCACGGCTCACGAGAGCTTCCAAGGATTGGAAAACGCTTAGGGAAAATTTCCAAGGGGTGGAAGATTTCTTCCAAGGTTTGGAAAACCGGCAAATACGGAGTACGAAAGGACCAGCATGAAAAACATACTCACCATATTATCAATCGCCCTTTTAACGGTCGGAGCACATGCCGAAAAACTGAGTGTAACCTTTGGTGCCCCGTCGGATCTGGCTGCGCAATACGGCGAACATAATCTGACCGGCAATGCGAAGCAGAATGCCGACATTGCGGCTCCAACGATTTCCATCGGCGGACTGGATCTGGACGGGGTTGGCAAGAACGACGACAAAATCGAAATTGGGTTTTCAGTAAAAGCCGCAGGCGGGGACCTTAAACGGTATGCGATGGGATACCGGCTGGACAAAGGCTATACACTGATGTTTGAAATCGCCTCGGCAAACAGGGTGCTGGGATCCGGCAAAACCTCTGCCCTGAAAGGTAAACTTGTTTCCGCCGCTGGAAACAACAAGGGCGCAAC
>JAIPIO010000061.1 GCA_021734595.1 Kiritimatiellales bacterium
CTGCCCGGCAAATACCTGCCCCGAAGCCGGGTGCGCGATGGTGTAGCCACCCTGGTCGTCGTAGCAGCTGATCTGCCCGGTATCCACAACCGGGTAGCCGCTGTCGGCGGCTGCCGGCGATGTACTTGTCCACGAATCGAGCTTGGTGCTCAACGTCACATAGGCGTTGGACTCGTCTGTCGTCCAGTTTTGGTAAAGATTGGTACCTTCCAAGGGGTCGGCGATCATGTCGAAAAGCCGGTCACCCTGCCCCTCGGTACATATGAGCTTGTATTGGGCATTGCGAATAGCCCGACCGGCACCGCCCGGCCCTGTAACATCAGCGGCTTCAACCAGAATACAGTCTTCCGCTGGCGCGAAGGCGGTATTCTCAAGGATGGGCACCAGCGAGCGTGAATCGACCCCCGAAGCCGGAGGGGTACCACCCGCCAGCTCAATGATGGTGGCAAACAGGTCGGCACAGTGCACCACCGCATCGTTGGTGCGTCCACCGTTCACCACGTCCGGTCCCGCAATAATCATCGGCACATGGGTGCCGCCCTCAAATACACTTCCCTTGGCGCGCATGGTAATGTCATACGGCGGCTGTATCGTACCTGCGGGGGTACCGTTGTCTCCAAGAAAAATGATGGTGGTTTCGTTGGTGTCGACAGCGTCGATTAACTGATCCATAAAAAAATCCATGGTCTCGATTATAGCCTCGAAGTAGGGGCGTGCATTAGTGGCAATATCGTCCTCAGTAGCTGAAAGATAGTCGTAGCTGTGGTTCGGGTTCGGCGGCTTGTGCAGCGGCGTGTGCGCCGCATTGAAACCCACCCACATAAACCACTTGTTGGTACCCTGGTCATCAATCCAGGATTCCGCATCTTCCACATTGATGCGGCTTGCATACGACGAAGTGAGATCGCTGGATACGCCATCCACCACCCGTGTCCAGCGACGGTAGTTTCTGAGTCCCCCGCCCAGCGCACCGGAAAAGTAAGGCCAGCCGCCGGTCACATTGGGCGCGGAGTTATCTTCACCCAGGTGCCATTTGCCCACGCTGGCAAAACGGTAGCCTAGCTGCGGATTGTCGGCGAGATAGTCCGGCAACGTATAATAATCCGAGTGAAACCTCCAATTTGTCTGCGGACTCAGCACGCCCGTGCGATAGCCATAGCAGCCGGTCATCATGGCCGAGCGCGTCGGGGAGCAGAGCGGATAGGCATAGGCATTTGAAAACAGTACCCCGCGATCCGCCAGTCCGTCCAGCGTTGGTGTCGGTGGAAACGTAGCATCCACATGGTCGTTATGGAGCGCCAGGCTGTCGATTCCTATATCGTCACCGATAAAAAGCAGGATATTGCGCTGAGGCACCGCCTTGGACACACTTGAGAATATACCGACCGTCACAGCCAGCACCGCCAACAAGAACACGTAGTTGCTTCGTTTCATGACTCTGCTCCTCTTAAAACACAATCCATTCAATCGCTTACATGTTAGCTAACTAACAATGCGCAGGATTTATTGTATTTTATTTTGCCTAATCGTCAAAAAATCGAACGAGCCCACGTTCTCGAAAATTGTAAATGCGGAAAGGACACACTTCCAATGATTGGAAATGATTATCCAACCATTGGAAACAGTGTGGATTCAGAGGGGTCAACCTTCTTCGAACAACCAGGTGGAGAGGTACCTCTCTCCGGTATCGCAGATAACCGTAACAATCAGCTTTCCTGCGTTTTCGGGGCGCTTGGCCAGTTCAACCGCCGCTAGCACGTTGCCGCCTGCGGAAATACCGCAGAGGATCCCCTCCTCTTTCGCCAAACGGCGCGCCATAGTGCCAGCTTCATCGTCGTCAATCTTGATGATATCATCGACCATGTTTTGGTCGAGGTTGTTGGGAATAAAGCCCGCACCGATGCCCTGAATCTTATGGGCACCCGGCTTGCCGCCGGAAATGACGGGCGATTTTGCCGGTTCAACCGCCACGGCCCGCAACTCCGGCTTGTGCTCCTTGAGTGCACGCGCCACACCGGTAAGAGTTCCGCCGGTTCCAACCCCGGCAACAAAGATGTCAACCGTACCGTCCGTATCGTTCCAGATTTCCTCCGCGGTGGTGTTGCTGTGGATTGCTGGATTGGAGGGATTATCAAACTGCTGGAGCATGATGGCATTCGGATTTTTCTCCACCAGTTCCTCCGCCGCGCGGATCGCGCCGGGCATACCCTCTTCCGCTGGCGTCAGCACCAGTTCGGCTCCCAGCACTTTAAGAAGCCGCCGCCGTTCTATGCTCATGCTCTCGGGCATGGTGAGAATAAGTTTGTACCCTTTCGCCGCAGCAGTGAACGCCAGCGCGATACCCGTGTTGCCGCTGGTCGGCTCAATCAGTGTGTGTCCGGGCTTGATCAATCCCTTTGTTTCGGCGTCTTCAATCATGGCCACGCCAATACGGTCCTTTACGCTGCCAAGCGGATTGCGGCTTTCGAGTTTCGCGGCAATTGTTGCTTTCAGACCTTTGCTTATACGGCTGAGTTTAACCAGCGGGGTGTTCCCTACCGTCTTGGTTATGTTCTCATAAATATTCATCTCGGTCTCCTTCGCGCTTAAATATTGAACATGATCGGCTGATTGGCCGTGCGCCGGATATAGTCATCATGCAGTTCCTTCAATGTGATTTGAGAGAAATAGTCTTTCAGCTGGTCGCTGGCACCCTGCCAGACCCGCTGAACCACGCACTCATCCGAACGGCTGCAACCCTCCGCCAGACACCCTACCAGATTGATGTCGCCTTCCGACGCGGACAGAACATCGTATATGGTTATATTCGCAGGGTCTTTTGCCAACCGGAAGCCGCCACGCAATCCCCGCACGCTGTTGACCAGCCCGGCATTTTTAAGGGGCACAATAATCTGTTCAATATAGTCTGTTGAAATGCCCTCCTGCTCCGCTATCTTTTTCTTCGGTACCGGATTATCGCCCTGCAACCGGGAAATGCATAAAAGAATTCTGGTGGCATAACGACCTTTTGTTGACAGCTTCATAGTTAACTCCTCTCTATACTGATATTTTGTTATGGTTTTTATCATATATAAACATGAGCAACTCGCCCGTCAAGAGCTATTCCATGAAAAAGGCGTACGTATTTTATGCAATAGAAAGACGACGTACGAAATGATTGATTATTTAGGCGGAATCAGAGATAAACGGCGCGGTTTTACATGACATTTGGAGCAGATTGATTATGAGCGAAAGCGAACACAACATAGCGGCCAATTTTATACATGACATTATTGATGCCGATTTGAAGAGCGGAAAACGGACCGACGTGGTTACCCGCTTCCCGCCCGAACCAAACGGCTATCTGCATATCGGCCACGCCAAGGCGATCTGCCTGGATTTCGGCACCGCCCTGAAATACGGTGGTCGCTGCCACCTGCGGTTCGACGACACCAACCCTGAAGCCGAGGACGAGGAATATGTCAACGCCATCAAGGAAGACGTCAAATGGCTCGGCTTCGACTGGGGGGAACACCTCTATTGGGCATCCGACTATTTTGAAACGATGTATGAATATGCCGTCCGGCTCATCGAAAAAGGCAAGGCCTACGTCTGCGAACTGACCCAGGAGGAGTTCAAGGACTATCGCGGCATCCCGACTGAACCCGGCAAGAAACCGCCGGGTCGCAACCGGCCTGTTGCGGAAAACATGGCCTTGTTCGAAAAAATGAAAAACGGCGGTTTCGAGGATGGGGCCTGTGTCCTGCGCGCCAAGATCGATATGGCCTCCCCCAACCTGCACATGCGCGACCCGGCCATCTACCGCATCAAGCGCGCCACCCACCACAATACCGGCGACAAATGGTGCATCTACCCGATGTACGACTTTGCCCACTGCATCGAGGATTCCATCGAGGGCATCACCCACTCCATGTGTACGCTCGAGTTCGAGGTGCACCGCCCGCTCTACGATTGGATTCTCCGGACGTTGGAAGTCTATCAACCGCAACAGATCGAATTTGCGCGCCTGAACCTGACCTACACCGTCATGAGCAAGCGCAAACTGCTGGAACTCGTTAGAGAGAACTTGGTTAACAGCTGGGACGATCCGCGCATGCCGACGCTGTGCGGGCTGCGCCGCCGCGGTTTTACATCCGAAGCCATACGCGAATTCTGTTCGATCATCGGTGCCACCAAGGTCGAAAGCCTCTCTGAAGTCGAGCTGCTCGAAAGCTGCGTCCGCGACGACCTCAATGCAAACTCGCTACGCGCCATGGCCGTGTTCGATCCCATCAAAGTGGTGATTGAAAATTATCCCGAAGGCCTCGAAGAGCAACTCGAAGTGCCCAACCATCCCCAGAAGGAAGAAGAAGGAATGCGCACCGTGCCTTTCAGCCGCGAGCTATGGATCGAACGCACCGACTACATGGATGACGCGCCCAACAAATTCAAAGGTTTCACGCTTGGCCGGGAAGTGCGCCTGCGCAGCGCCTACCTTGCCACCTGCACCGATGTCATTAAAGATGGCGATGGCAACGCAACGGAGCTGCGCTGCACCTACGACCCCGACACCAAGGGTGGCAGCGCCCCCGACGGGCGCAAGGTAAAAAGCACCATCCACTGGGTTTCCGCCAAGCATGCCGTCGAGACCGAAGTGCGCCTCTACGACCGCCTCTTCACCGTAGAAAACCCATTGGCCGACAAGGGAAGGGATTTCAAGGAATTCCTGAATCCGGAGTCGTTGCAGCTCATTACCGCCAAGCTCGAACCCGGACTCGCCAAGGCCACCCCCGGTACTCGCTACCAGTTCGAACGCGTCGGCTACTTCTGCGTCGATCCCGATTCAACGGAAGAGAAGCCCGTCTACAACCGCACCCTCACCCTGCGGGCCCCCAGGAAAATATCATAAACGAAACTATTCCAATGGTTGGAAACTTTGTTCCAACGGTTGGAAACCTCAGTCTGCTACCCGTAGACGCAAGAAGCGGCAGGGATCATTCAGATCGACTGAGGCCGTGCGCTGGTTTTCCGCATCAAGGCCAGATATGGAGACCCCGATGGTCGTCCACGACTCCAGATCATCACTGGTTTCCACCGTGTAGGTAATTCCCGGGCTGGCCGCATAATAGGTCATGCCCAGCGTGTCCGGTCCTATCACGGCACCAGGCATGCTGCCGGCAAGATTGAGGTTGGGATCCAGATTCAAGGCGTAGGCCACCAGAAGCGACACCCCGTCTCCGTTCAGATCCTGGTTAAGGTTGATGTCGTAGGCAAACGCATAGGTCATCAGCCACGAGGCAGCCGGGTAGACCGCCTCGTCTATAATGCTTTGGGGATAGGCACTCCACGGGAGAGCGTCGAAGCCGGTGGCGCCGCTCAAGCGATACAGGGTAAAGCCGGCTGCTGTGCTATCAAACACGGATACTCCTCCCGCTGGAGCGTGTCCAACAAAGGTTATCTTTTCCATCGTGCTCTATATGAGAAAGCATAACTGCCGATGCTGGACACAGAAGCCGGAATGACTACATCATCCAAGCCGTAGCACATTTTAAAGGCCCCGTCTCCAATGGAGGTCAATGTATTCGGGAACGAAATTTCGTTAAACTCACCGCACCAATAAAACGCATTATCTCCAATGCTCTCCAACCCTGTAGGCAGGGTGACGTTGGCTAATTTCCGGCAGTTATAAAATGTCCCCGGTCCAATGCTTGTGAGGGTTGAGGGGATGGCGATATTCGTTAACTCACGGCAATCGTAGAATGCATAGCTGCCGAGATTGGTGATGCTGTCATGAATGATGATACTGGTCAGCCCGGTGCAGGAGTTAAAGGCATTTTCACCGATGCTGATGAGTCCGTCTGGAAGAAAGAGTGTTGTAAGCTTACCGCCTTTGTAAAACGCATTGTTGCCAATACTGACAAGGCCATCCGGAAACGAGAGTGCGGGGAGCGAGCGGCAGTCGTAGAATGCACCTTGACCAATGTTGGTGAGGGTCGAGGGGAGAACCAGATTGGTGAGAGCATAACAGTTGTAAAAAACTCCCTCGATGTTTGTAATCCCTTCCGGGATGGTGAGGTCGGTCAATGCGTTACAGTTGTAAAAGGCTCCGTAATCAATGTTGGTTACACTTTCAGGAATGGTAAGACTGGTCAGTGCACCGCAATCATAGAATGCATTGTCACCAATGCTGGTGAGGGCCGAGGGGAGGGTTAGGTTTTCTAGTGAGCCGCACTGGAAAAAAGTCCGGGGTTCGATGGTTGTGATATTATCGGGAAGGGTGAGCTTGGTCAGTGCACCGCAACCGGAGAAAGCACGTTCGTTCAGATTGGTGATGCTGTCGGGAAGGGTGAGGTTAGCGAGTGAGTTGCACCCGTTAAATGCCTCTCTTCCAATGGATGTGATGCTATCGGGAACAGTGAGGTTGGTGAGTGAGTTGCAACCTGAAAACACGTAGTTGTCGATTTTAGTGAGGTTGCTGGAAAGGATTAGCGAGGTCATAGCGTTGCAGCCATAGAATGCCTGTTGCCCGATGTTGGTGATGCTATTGGGGACAATGAGGGACGCCAGCGAGTTGCAACTTTGAAACGCGTACTCTCTAATTTCGGTGAGGTTGGTTGAAAGCGTGACGGAGATTAACCCGCTACATCCCGTGAAGGGATAGTCGCCAAGACTGGTAACGCCATTGGGGATGACAATGTTGGTCAATGCGCTACAATTGTAGAACATATAGCTGCCGAAACTGGTGAGATTAGCGGATAGGTTGACCGTGGTCAGAGCATTGCAGTTATAGAATGCGGAAGATCCAATACTGGTGATGCTGTCCGGGAGAG
This sequence comes from Kiritimatiellales bacterium, assembly GCA_021734595.1. Taxonomy (GTDB): domain Bacteria; phylum Verrucomicrobiota; class Kiritimatiellia; order Kiritimatiellales; family Pontiellaceae; genus JAIPIO01. Next base: position 6,810 of record JAIPIO010000061.1, read on the forward strand.
TCAGGTTGGTAAGGGAGTTACACCCGTAGAATGCGCCGCCGCCAATACTGGCGAGGCTGTCTGGAAGGGTGACATGGGTTAGACCGGAGCACTCACCAAATACGCCATCAGGAATGGCAGTGATACCGTCGGGCATAATCAGGTTGGTTAACCCAATGCAACTCCTGAATACGTATTCCCCCAGATTGTTTAAATCTGCAGACAGAGTGATGTTTGTCAGCGCGCTGCAGCCCTGAAATGCATAGTCAGCAATACTGGCGACGGTGTCGGGTAGAGTGATGTCGGTCAATCCTGTGCAATTATAAAAAGCAGATACATGGATCTCTGTGAGGCCGTCGGGGAGGGTCAGGTTGGTTAAGGAACTGCAACGTATGAATGCGTACTGTCCGATGATTGTGACATTGGTGGAAAAGTTGAATGAACTCAATGAACTGCATCCATTGAATATGGAGGGGGGAATATATGTAAAGTCGTTGGGGAGTTGAGCCGAAACCAAATTGGTGCATCCCATGAGTACATACCAACTGATGTCGGTTACGCTGTCGGGTACAATGATGTTGGTTAATGAGGTGCAGTTTCGGAACGCGGCTCCCTGGATCCATGTAAGGCTGGAGGGAAGATCAATGTCGGTCAGCAGACCGCAATCTCTGAATGCATCGACGCCGATGGTGGTAACGGGTTTGCTCTCCAATTCAGCCGGAACCACAACCGTACCGGTCGCGGTGGCTTCACAGTCCGTAATGATAATCGAATCGCCGTCAATTTCGTAGGTAAGCACGCCGGAGGTACCGGCGTACAAGAGGTTTCCCGATGCAAAAAAGAGTAGAAGGTTAACACAGAACATCCGGCTTGAGGTGGAAAGATTTATCATCATCGTATAACCTCCATCATGCATTTGCATTAGGTCGTGATTATAGGTAGCCACTACATATATGCAACATAATACTCAGAATGCCAAAGCATTATAAATTAAGTCGCAATTGAAACTTTGTTCCAAACGGTTGGAAGAAATCATCCAAACATTGGAAACGGCGTTATTTCCGCAGGCGCGGATCGAGCGCGTCGCGCAAGGCGTCGCCGAGCAGGTTGAAGGCGAGTACGAGGCCGAAGATTGCGATGGTGACGAAAGTCATCTCCCACCAGAAGCCCTGCCAGAGGCGCATGCGCGCGCTGCCGATCATGGTGCCCCACGAGGGCTCGCCCTGCACGCCGAGCCCAAGGAAACTCATAAACACTTCCGTGCCGACGGCGGCGGGGAAGCGCAACGTGAAAATCACGATGATGACATGGAAAATATTGGGAAGGATGTGCCGGAAGATGATGCGGAACGAACTGAGACCGAGCGCACGCCCGGCCAGCACATAGTCGCGCTCCTTGTGTTTGATCACCTCGCCACGCACAAGGCGGCAGATACCGACCCAGGTGGTGAATCCAATGCCGAGGTAGACACCCATAAGCCCCTTGCCCACCACCATGGAGATGGAGAGTATAAAGAGCAGGCTGGGGATGGCGGCGAAAGTGGAGTAGAGCCAGACGACAAAGTCATCAATGCGCCCCCCGAAATATCCGGCCAGGCAACCTAAAACAACACCGAGCGGAATGGCAATGAGCGAGGTGACGATGCCCACCAGAAAGGCAACCCGGGTTCCCTGCACCAAGCGCATGAAAACATCGCGCCCCAGCCCGTCGGTTCCCATAAAATGATGGCTCAGGGTGCGCCAGACTCCTTTTTCCCGGACCTCTTCCGGGCATTGGAAAACCCGCTGGAGCGATGGCGGCATATACTGGTCGTCCAGATTGGTGTTTTGGTAGGCCGGCGTAATATCCCTTATCTGGCAAACGCGGTACACGGTCTCCCCGTAGAGCGCCAGCCCAACATACAGCCCAACAATCCAGAGGCAGACCATGGCCATGCGCTTCTGCCTGAGGCGCCGCCAGGCATCGCCCCACAGCGAGGTGGATTCGGCATCCTGTTCGATCTGTTTTTTTACGGGTTCCATCTTATTTCAGTCTCACGCGCGGATCTGCCAGCGCATAGCAGATGTCACTCAGAATATTGGCAAAAACAAACATCAGCGCGCCGATCAGGACAATAGCGCGCACCACCACAATGTCGGAGGAGTAGAATGCGTTAACGCTGAGATAGCCCAACCCGGGAATGCCGAAGAAACTTTCGAGCAACAGACTACCGGTATAGAGGAACGGGATGGCGATAACGACGTTGGTGATGATCGGAATCATGGCGTTTTTGAGCACATGCTTGAACAGCACGCCGGTGCGCCCCACCCCTTTGGCGAAGGCGGTGCGGATGTAGTCCCGGTACATTTCGTCGAGCATGATGGTGCGATAGAAACGCACGTTGCCACCCAGTCCGCTGACCACCCCAATGATGACCGGCAGGATGAGGTAGCGCAGGGACTCGTAGCCCCAAACGGGAAACCCGCCCATGCGGTAGGCCAGAATATACTGCCCGGCAACAATCCAAACGATGTAGTTGACACTCATCAGGATGACGGAGAGCACAACAAAAAACCGGTCGATCCAGGTGTCGCGGAAGAAGGCACACAGCAGCGAAAGGCTGATGGCAACCACCAGACCTATCACGAAAATCGGAATGGTAAGTGTCAGCGATGGAATCACCCCATCTTTGAGCATTCTTGAGACCCGTTGGTTCGTTTCAATCGACGTGCCGAAATCGAATTTCCAGAGTTGGACAAAATAGTGCGCGAGTTGCGAATCGAACGGGTTCCGCTGAAGGCGGCGCAGCTTCAGCGAACGGATTTCGAGCGGCGCATCGCCAACGGCCAGCTTTTCCAATGTCTGGAACCGCACCCGCTCTTTTTTCCAATCATTGGAAATTTCCAGTGTGGTTTTTCCAATGGCTGGAGGTTTTTCGCCGGTGCAGCGGTACTCGATTCCCCACTCATAATTGGAGTCCTCCGTCAGTTGGAAAGCAACGGGAAAATCGAAGGTGCCGCCGGCAGCCAGCCGGATCAGACCGTTTTCCCGGTCGTATTCAACATTCTTCACGTCCCGCCAACGGCCGTCAAAGCGCTTGAATTCGGAATCCCCGTAGGCATAGGTTTTGGTCCGCCAGCCAAACAGCAGCGGCCTGTCCATCGCGAGCTGTTTCCTCAACGCCTGCATATCCCGGGGCTGTCCATGCTGACCGAGTTTCTTTTTCACCGGGTCGCCGCCGGCCACGTTGAACAGGATAAAGGTGATGAGGATGACGCCAATGACGGTTGGTATCGCCTGCAGGATTCGTCTGAGAATATAGCGCAGCATCAGAGCAATAGACCTTTGCGGACAGAATCGGCGGCCTCTTTGCTTTCACCGATCTCAATGATTGCAAGGGCGAATTCAAATGCGGTGCCGGGCCCCTGGCTGGTGATCAGGTTGCCGTCCACCACGACAGGCTCTTCTAATCGATGGAACCCGTCGCCCATCTCTTTCTCAACGCCTGGATAACAGGTGAAGCGGCGGTTTACAAGTATCCCAGCCTTGAACAGCGCCAATGCGGCGGCGCAGATGGCACCGATTCGTTTTCCCGCCGCATCGAAATCGCGGAGCGTATCCTGTACGCCGTCGTGGTCGCAGAGCGCATAGGTGCCGTCCATGCCGCCGGGCAGCAGAATCATGTCAAAATCCGCGGGGTTTACATCATCCCACTGCTGATCAGGCATCAGCACAACCCCACGCGACGCCGTCACCGCGACGCCACTCAAACCGGCCGTAACCACGTCCCATGCGGCGCGGCGCAGTATGTCGGTTAAAATCACCGCTTCCATCTCTTCGCAGCCGTCGGCTAAGGGAATCAATACTTTCATTCGGTTGCCTCCGCAATATCCTCGGCACTGCCGATCGCTTTTTTCAGCTCCTCCACCACTTCATGGCAGCGGGACGTCGGCAGAGCTTCGGCCAGGTTTTCCTGGAGTACGTCAAACAGTTTTGCGCCCGTACATACCACCACCCCGTTCACATTCATCACATCCTCGGGCAACGTGGTGGAAATGAAGCAAAGCAGCGAATGCACGGTCAGTCCCCGGATACCCGCACGGTCCAGATATTCCAGCAGTTCCGCCGTCGCGGCTTTCACCTGCCGCAACGGCGGGCGCGACGGTTCGCGCCCGTCGCAATAAAGTTTTCCCTCGCGGAAATCCACCGTCCCTCGCCAGTTTTTGGTCTCCACAACATAAATCCCGGAAGGACCGACGACGATATGATCGAAGTTGGACTGTCCTCCGCTCAGGCGCAGTCCGTTGAACACCGTGCACTGGGAGGGCAGAAAGGCGAGTTCATGCGCCACCCACTCCTCCCCCTTTGCCCCCTTCAGGAAGTTGCCGAGCCGCCGGCCGCCCCACACCAGCAGTATGCCGGTTACCACCGCCACCAGAAAAAAAAGAATGCCGACCATCGACAGGCCCAGCACCGGCCATGGACACAGCGCGCGCACCAGATAGCCGGTCAGCAGGCAGATCAGCAGGAGCGGCCAGAACGCCCGCAGCAGCCCCAGCACACGCGGAGCCTCGCCCGGACTGCCGTAGACCCGCGCAAAGCTGCTGCTCGATGAATTGAGTGGTTTATTCATGAGGTTGGACTATATGGATAAATATTGCCAAAGACAACCCTAACAGAGTATTTCATGCACACTTGACGAAACGGCTGTATCATATATCCTGCATGTTCTTTTACTAAACAGGAGAGTACGCTTTGAGCACTGAAAGATTCTTTAGGAAAACCGACTGGATCGCCTGTCTGGCGACCTTCTTTATTGCACTAGTCGTCTACACCCTGACGCTGCAGCCCACGGTCGGGCTTGAGGATTCCGGCGAATTGATTGTTGCTTCGGACTACCTGGGCGTTCCCCATCCGCCCGGCTATCCGATCTGGTCGCTATTGACCTGGTTCTTCCAGTGGATTTTCCACGGGGTAACCTTCCATGGCCATCCCAACCCCGCTTGGGCGGTCAACTTCTTCTCCGCCTTTTCCGGTGCGGCGGCCTGCGGAATCCTCGCTTTGTTGATCAGCCGTTCCGGGATGGACCTGCTGCGCAGCCTCAGGAAGGCAACCACGGTGCTGGGCGAGGAAACCGAAAGCCTGTTCTGCATGGCAGCGGGTATATCCGGCGGCCTGCTGCTGGCCTTTGCCCACGGCATGTGGTCACAGGCGGTTATCGCGGAAGTCTACGCCCTGAACAGTTTTTTCCAGGCGCTGGTGCTGCTTTTCTTCTATCGGTGGATGGCGGACACCAAGAACACCAACTGGCTGTTCCTTTTCGCCTTCGCCCTGGGACTGGGCGTCACCAACCACCTGACCCTCATGTTTATGGGGCTGGGCTTTGCTGTCGGCATGCTTTTCCGCGATATCAGGCTTTTCCGTGATTTTGCAATTACCGGTGTTTTCTTTGTGGCGATGCTCGCTTTCAACAAGTGGGCAACGGGTGTTCCGCGCTACGAGCATTTGAGCTGGTACTCCGGCCCGTCGGAAATCGGTTTCTGGATATGGACCGCCTGCGCGATCCTTATCCCCGTCATCGCGGCGTTCACCCTGCCGAACGGGAAAACCGTTTGCGTTACGGTGCTGCTGGCGGAGCTGGGTCTGGTGTTCTACTGCTACATGGCCTTCTCCTCCGACCAGAACCCGCCGATCAACTGGGGCTATCCGCGCACCTGGAAGGGTTTCATGCACGCCATCAGCCGCGGCCAGTATGAAAAGCTTCATTTTGCCGATATTTTTTCGGCACAGTTCGTTAAACAGATTTATGCCTACTGGAATGATTTGCGCTCCCAGTTTTACTGGCCGATAGCGCTTCTGGCCGTGATCCCTTTCTTCTTCGCACACAAGGTGGGCAGGAAAAACCTGGGCTGGCTGGCATGCACGTTCCTCGCCTTCCTGTCGGTGAGTGTCGTTTTCATGTTTTTTGGAAACTACAAACTCGATATCCAGACCCTGTTCATTGCCCGGGTGCAGTTCATCCTCTCGCATGCGCTCTACGCGATCTGGATCGGCTACGGGCTGTTGCTCATCATGGCCTTCCTCGAAACCCTGGTGAAAAACAATCCCTATACCAAAACAGCCGGTATGATTCTGGTTTTACTGCTACCCTTGGCGCTGGTGCATAAAAACTTTTTCAACAAAAACCAGATCCTGGTTGTCGGCGGTGCCGAACAGAACGGCCATGACTTCGGCTGGCAGTTCGGCAACTGGCAGCTTGAAGGGGTCAACGGCATCAAGGAAGACCTGCAGGCGGAACTTTCGCCGGCGGAATTCGAAAAAGCCTGGGCGGAATATCCCAACCCCAATTATCCGCCGCCGATGGGGACCAATGCCATTTTCTTCGGGGGCACCGACCCGGGGCGTTTTGTGCCCACCTATATGATCTACAGCGCCAAGGTCCGGCAGGATGTCTACCTGATCACGCAGAATGCGCTGGCCGACCATACCTACATGAATGTGATGCGCGATCTCTACGGCGACCAGATATGGATTCCTTCGCCAATAGACAACAACAATGCCTTTCAGGAATATATCAACGCCATTAAATCCGGACGCATCCAAGCCGGCGCGGATGTTGTCATGAAAGACGGTAAGGTAAGCGTCCAGGGTGTCGGCGGGGTTATGCAGATCAACGCGCTGCTCACACAGAAAATTTTCAGCCATAACCAGTACAGAACCGAAACAAAAACAGATGAAGCCACCCGCCCCGTCGGCTCGACGGTGGTTGCCGCCGATCCGGTGATCGACCCCGCAACCGGGCTCCCGCAGGTGCGCAGCTTTTATGTGGAAGAGAGCTATGTGCTGCCTTGGATGTATCCCTATCTTACCCCGCACGGCCTGATCATGAAACTGAACAACAAACCGACTCCGCTGACACCGGAGATGGTCAAAAACGACCGGGAGTTCTGGGACTGGTACTGCAAACGGTTGCTGGAGGATAAAAAATTCATCCGCGATATTGTCGCGCGGAAAACATTCTCCAAACTGCGCAGTGCTCTCGCCGGCCTTTATATGGCCCGCAACAACTTCAAGGAAGCCGAGTATGCTTTCGACCAGGCCGTCAAGCTGTACGACCTCAGCCCCGAGGCCAATTTCCGGTTGGCCGACATGATGACCAAACAGCGGCGCTATGATGAAGCGGTTCAAATGATCGACAGCCTGCTTAAAAAAGATGTCAACAACGACAAAGCCAAAGAGTTCATGAATCGCATTCTGCTGCTGAAAAAAATGGATGCCCGCATGCAGCTTCTGGAAACAACGTTAAAAGGCGGCAATATCAACTTCGAGGAAGCGGTCGAACTGATGGATATCTACTTTAAGTTCCAGCAGGTGGCCAAGGTTGATGCATTGGCGCAAAAGGTTATGGCCAGCAAGGGCTTCACCGCCGAAATGGCCGGCAATCTGGCACAAAGGCTGGCGAACTACCGCCGCTTCCCGCTGGTGGAACAGGCATTGCAGATGTATATCAAACTCAAACCCAATGATCCACAGGGTTGGATAAATCTGGCCGCTCTGCAGGTAAGCCTAAACAAAGGAAACGAGTGTCTGGTTTCGTTGCAGCGAGCCATCCAACTCGGTGGCGAGACGACCCGCAGCATTATCCGGAAAGACACCCGGTTTAATCCGATCCGGAACACACCGCAGTTCCAGCAGCTGATTCCGCCCATCGGGCAGAACAAGCCCCTTCCCTTCAGTCTCAACCCGCTGCTAAACAAGTAATCGCGCTTCCAACGTCTGGAAATTTCCCCCGGGAAGTTTCCAGACGTTGGAGTTTATTCAGCTATTCTTTCCAATGGTTGATATGCTCTCCGCCCATCTCTTTTTTACTGGCTATTGAACGCGGAAGCGGTATACATGACTATATTTATAACATTTAATGGGTAAGTCATATGGGTAAAGGATCATGCTGCACACCGGGCGAAAAAAGGTGTAATTGCGACGACGGTCAGTTGGGGGAAAAGTTTGCGCGGGCCTATTCCGGCGCTACGGACAATATGGTACGTATTCCCGGCAGTACGTTTCTGATGGGAACCGATGACGAAATCGGATACCCGGACGATGGTGAAGGTCCCGTAAGAAGGGTATCGGTTGATCCCTTCTACATGGATCAATGTTCTGTCAGCATAGCCGACTTCGCCAAATTCATCGAAGCAACCGGCTACGAAACGGATGCCGCAAAATTCAACTATTCCTATGTTTTCCATGCCCTGCTCCCCGACAATACCAAACGGACGCTGGACATGCTGGGGCGCACGGTTTTAGGCCTCGAGTGGTGGTACAACGTGGAGGGTGCCGACTGGGCCCACCCGTTTGGACCGGACTCCGACTTCCAGGGATTGGAAAACCATCCCGTAACGCACGTCTCCTACCGCGATGCCATCGCCTACTGCGAATGGGCCGGCAAGCGCCTGCCGACCGAGGCGGAAGTTGAATTTTCCGCCCGCGGCGGTCTTGAACAGAAGCGCTACGTATGGGGCGACGAGCTGATGCCGGGCGAAAAGCACATGTGCAACATTTTCCAGGGGAAATTCCCCGACTATAATTCCGCCGAGGATGGTTTCGTTGGAACGGCTCCGATCGACGCCTTTGAACCAAACGGCTACGGCCTCTACAACATGGCGGGCAATGTCTGGGAATGGGTCTTCGACTGGTGGAGTCCCGACTTCCACCTCATCGGCCCGCGCGACAACCCTATCGGGCCGGACACCGGCGAACGGCGCCTCAATCGCGGCGGCTCCTACCTCTGCCACGATTCCTACTGCAACCGCTACCGCGTGGCGGCGCGAACATCAAACACGCCCGACTCCTCCACCGGCAACCTTGGATTCCGCTGTGTGAGAGACATCTGATCAGAACTGGAGGGACGATGTCCCCATCGCCCGCGGACAGCCACCGTGAGTCGCGTTCCGCGCCAACGTGGTCACGCGACGAGGACGCTGTCCCTCCAT
>JAIPIO010000062.1 GCA_021734595.1 Kiritimatiellales bacterium
CCACCAGGTCGGGCCGGTTTTCGCCGCACCACTGTTTGATGCCGTCGATATCGGTGGCACTGTAGGAAAGGTTGGTGCCAAGCTGTGCGGTACCTGCGTTTCCGGGCGTGCAGAAAATCTCGGGTTTACGGCTGTCGTTCGCCAGTTTCCACGCCAAGGTGTGTTCGCGCCCGCCGTTTCCTACAACAAGAATCTTCATGTCCCTCTCCTTATAAATCAAAAACCTCCGCCAAACTACACGGCGGAGGCTCTCTTGAAAATCCCTTTTTACACCTTAGGGGCGCATCACGCTGTTGGTGGCCGTTGCCGATGAGGTGTCGGTTCCCATACGGGTTACAAACACGTTGTTGATGATTTCCGGTTGCATGTCGCCCTTCTCCATGGCATATGCCGCGCCGCCCTTGGTGGCAAAGACGAAGCCCTTGTCACCAAACGGGACTTCATTTTGCCCAAAATCACTGTCATCGATTTCTTTCAACGAAGCAATGGTCAAATTTTTGGTAAACACCGCCGGCAATGTATCGGAAGATGAATCCGTGATGCCTTCTGTCAGGCACCATGCGTTGTACTGTTCGCCGCCGGATTGAAAATCCGTTCTGCTGCCTGCCCGCCGCATGCCCGGGGCAGAAAAGAAGGAGTACTGAACCTCCATGTAACCGTTTTCGACCAGATCCTGGAAATAGTCGGTTGAAGTGCTGAACGTCGATCCATCCGTTGCTTCGGTGGTGGTAGACGGCCATGCATTGCCGCTGGTATAGATGCTGCCGGTGTCGCGGGCAATGATCGACTGCACAATACTGCGGGCATTTGCGGACGTGGCAGTCAGGCGGCCTTTGAACCGGGCGCTGTTGACGGCCGGCGTAACGAGTCCGGCCAGAATACCGATAATCGCGATCACAACAAGCAACTCAATCAGTGTGAATGCGCGTTTACGCATATAAGTCAGGAACAGATTCATCTTTATTTCCTTTCGGGGTTACGTATCCTGTTCAACCTTCCAACCAGATTCAGAGCGGAAGATAACAGAGGGGATGCAACGCGTCAATAGATGCAAAGAATGAAAACCGATCTTTTCAACTATGAACTGCCACCGGAACTGATTGCCCAGCACCCGGCCGAGCGGCGCGACATGGCGCGCATGATGGTGTTGCACCGCGATTCCGGACGGATTGAACACCGCGCCATCACGGATATCACGGACTACCTGAAGACCCCCGATGTGCTGGTGCTCAACAATACCAAAGTGATCCCCGCCCGCGTTTTTGGACACAAGGAGAGTTCCGGCGGAAAAATCGAATTGCTGCTGCTCGAAGAGATTGGAGGAACGCCGTCCCCGGCGTCCATGGACAGCGAGGACGCTGTCCCTCCAGGCACATGGAAGGTGCTGATGAAAGCCTCGCGACGCCCGAAACCCGGCGACAAGCTGCTGCTGTGCTCCGGCAAGGCCCGCGCCATCATGCTTGAAGACGGTGATCAGGGCGAAGCCGTGCTGCAGATTGAAACCGACCGGCCGCTGATGGAAATTCTTGACGAAGAAGGCGTACCTCCCCTGCCCCCCTATATTTCCCGTAAAGATCAGTCGGAGGAACAGATCGCAACCGACAAGGAACGCTATCAGACCGTCTACTCCTCCGAACCCGGCGCGGCCGCAGCACCCACCGCCGGGCTGCACTTCACACCGGAGCTGCTTCGGACCTTGGCAAACCAAGGCGTGAAAACAGCCGAACTGACCCTGCACGTCGGGCTCGGCACCTTCCGTCCGGTCTCGACCGATGACATCACCGACCACGCAATGCATCACGAACGCTACGAGGTTTCGGCCGAGGCGGCACACACCATCTGCGCAGCCAAGCAGGCCGGCGGCCGCGTCGTGGCGGTCGGTTCCACCTCTGTCCGGACATTGGAAACGCTGGGCGCGGATTTTCCAACCATTGGAAAAAGGTTTTCAACGATTGGAAAGGCGGATGGCTCCACCAATATTTTCATCTACCCCCCCTACGAGTTCAAAGTGGCCGATACCATCCTGACCAACTTCCATCTGCCCAAATCCACCCTGCTGATGATGATGTCCGCCTTCGCCGGCCGCGAACGGATGCTCCATGCCTACGAAGTGGCCGTTCAAGAAAAGTACCGGTTCTTCAGCTACGGCGACTGCATGCTTATCCTGTAGGGGGAATGGGTTCAAAGCGGCCCTTTTCCTTGGGTGGCCCGCCAAACCGCTTTGCGCCTTCACATACTGCCGGTTGGTGGTTGCGGGGCATGTCTACCAAATGTCCCGGCTATCGACCTTCCAACTGCTGGCGGCCCGGGGATTTCGTTCCTGCCCAAAGGCCGAATAGGACGCCCTGACCTTGGCAGGAAGATCGGCCAGACCGTCGAACCTGGTTATGCTGTTTATTTTCAGAATGATGTTGTCGGACAGGGGATTTATCGGGAATGGCCCCGGTCGGGCCGTCCCCTGCTCACTTTTCGATACGATGGAGAACACGGCGTAGTTCTGCGCTTGTCGTTTATCCCATCCGCTGTTCGAAAAGGCGCCTACTCCGGCGCCGGAATTGCACGTGGCCAGGAAGACAAGGACATTCCCCGCAGGAATCCCAAGGACACGTTCTGCAAGGTCGGTCCATCTCATGCGGGACACGGTCAGTCCTAGCGGTCCTCCATGGGTATGCAGGTAGATTACCGCGGTATCATTGTTGTCGACGGCGGTTCGCGAGAGGTAGTTGATGCCCGAGACCAGCGAATCGTATCCGCCACTGGTTTTGATTTCGCAACCTGCAAATCGGGGTCGTGCCTTCAGCGCGTCCAGAACACGGTTCACCTGCAACCTGCCGTTGCCAATCATGCCTGCCGGGTCTGCGGGACGTCCCTCGCTGTAGCCAAAGTAGTAGATTTTTCCTTTGGCCGATTCTTTTGCGGAAGATGTTGCGGCCGGACTTGCCTTTTCAGGGAGCGGCGGATTAGCGGCTGAAGCAAGGTTCGATATCGATGCGACAATCAACATGTTTATCAGGTGTCTCATGTCGCAAGCCGCCCTGGAATCGCTGGAACATCGCACTTCAGGTTCATGAAGACAAACGTGTAGTGGAAGGCAGGGCGATTGTCAAGATTGGCTTCCTTCCATCCGGAGTATGCGCCTTGGATGGAAAGGATCGGCGGGACTGGGCATTATAAAGATATTCATTCCCCACAAACCTTCCCTGCCGCGAACACGCGGAATGCCGATACTGTGAAGCCGGAACAGGATTCCTTGAAACCAAGGCTTGAGTCCATGCTGATGTTTTCGTATTCATATCAACCGCCTTAAAACAACAGGAGATAAGTTATGGCAAAGAAAACGATGAAATTTAAAACCGAACTGGCGCAGCTGCTGCACCTGATCACCCATTCGCTCTATTCGCACCGCGAGGTGTTTCTGCGTGAACTGATTTCCAACGCCTGCGATGCGATTGATAAGATCCGCTTCGAGGGATTGACCGATACCGCGCTGCTGGATGGCGATTCCGACTGGAAAATCACCATCCGCGCCGATAAAGATGCCCAGACGCTGACGATTTCCGACAATGGCATCGGCATGTCGCAGGAATCCATCGTGCAGAACCTCGGCACCATTGCCCATTCCGGCACCAAGGCCTTTCTCGAACGGGCCCAGGAACTGGACATCAAGGAAAACCCGGAACTGATCGGCCAGTTCGGCGTCGGCTTCTATGCCTCCTTCATGGTTGCCAACGAAGTGACGGTTGTATCCAAGGCTCACGGCGAGGAGGCCGTACAGTGGAAATCGGACGGCACGGGCTCGTTCACCGTTTCCGAGGCCGACAAGGAAACACGCGGCACCGATGTAATCCTGCACCTCAAGGACGAGGCCAAGGAGTATCTGGACAATTGGACGATCCGGTCCACCGTGAAAAAATTCTCCGACTTCGTCGAGCACCCGATCCTGCTGCTGGAAACAGAGAAGGATGAAGAAAAGGGAACGGAAGAAGAGAAGGAAGAACAGATCAACACCCAAAAAGCGATCTGGCTGCGACCCAAGAGCGAGATCACGGACGAGGAATACGGCGAGTTCTACAAACATATCTCGCACGACACGAACAGCCCGGCCGAGACCATCCATTACAATGCCGAAGGTGCCATTGAGTTCAAGGCGTTGCTGTTCATCCCCGAGCACAAGCCGTTCGACATGTTGATGAACAACGACCCGAAGGCGCACCTGAACCTCTACGTCCAGCGCGTGTTCATCAGCAACGAGTTCGACAACCTCCTGCCGGGCTACCTCCGCTTCGTCAAGGGCGTGGTCGACTCCTCCGACCTGCCGCTGAACGTCTCGCGAGAAATCCTGCAGGACAACCCGCTGCTCGACAAGATCCGCAGCAATCTCGTCACGCGCATCCTCAAGACGCTGGCGCAGATGAAAGAGAAGGACTACGCCGAGTTCCGCATCTTCCACGACAATTTCAGCACCATCCTCAAAGAAGGCCTACAGACCGATTGGGGCAACCGCGAAAAGATCGCCGATCTGCTGCTGTTCGAAACCACCGCCAAGGATGCCGGCGAAAAGACCTGCTTCTCCGACTATGTCGAAAACATGGCCGACGGCCAGGAGGAGATCCTCTACCTCGCCGGCGAAAACCGCGCCTCCATCCAGAACTCCCCCTACCTCGAATCCTTCAAGGCCGACGGGAAGGAAGTCCTGCTGATGATCGAACCGATCGACGAGTTTGTCATCCCGCAGCTGACGGAATACAAGGGCAAGAAGCTCAGGGCCGTCAACAAGGGCGACCTCGAAGAAGACAAGGAAAAGCTGAAGGAAGAAGAGAAGCAGTTCGAAGGCTTCCTTGGCTTCGCGAAGGATCTGCTCGATGGCGTCAAGGAGGTCAAGCTGACCACCCGTCTCAAGGATAGCGCCGCCTGCCTCGTCGGCGATGAATACTCCATGAGCCCGCACATCGAGGAGATGATGCGCCGCATGGGCCAGGATGTGCCGAAACACGAAAGCGTGCTCGAGCTCAACCCGGAGCATCCCATCGTAAAGAAGGTGCAGGCCATGTATGCTGCCGACAAGGAAGATCCAAAAATTGGAACGTTCACCAAGTTGCTGCACGACCAGGCCGTCATCGCTTCCGGTGCCAAGCTCGACGACCCCGCCGGCTTCGCCGCCCGCATCAACGAGCTGCTGGCCGACTAGCCGGATTTCCAATCATTGGAAAACGGAAAGCCCCGTCCATGCGGGGCTTTTTTTATTTTTCCAAGGTCTGGAAGTTTTATTCAAGGGATTGGAAAAACAGCGACAGGCAATACCATTTACAAAACAGGTGCGAAGGGATATATGTAGCGGGTTCGGGAAAAACACAATGAAACAATGGATGATCATTGCGATAGCAGCCTGGGCGGCGATTGTCACCGCCGGCGCTGAACCCAATTTCCTGTTCATCATTACCGACGATCAGGATACGTACTCGGTCGGTGCCTACCGCAACACGGAGCCGGCGGAGTTCGGTGCAAACGGCAATCCTTATGTTGTCGACACCCCCAACATGGATCGGCTGGCGGTAGAAGGCATGCTGTTCCACCAAGCGCGGTTGATGGGAGCCAACTCCGGCGCGGTCTGCACGCCCTCCCGAACCACCATTATGACCGGCAAGAATACTTGGCAGCGCACAGATGGGGCAACGGCTGCCGTAACTTTTCCCGGCATTTTCAACCGCGGTACCCGCAGCGGAACCAACGATGTACCTTATGCCACCTACCGCACCTGCAAGAGCGGCAACAGCTATCCCACGGCCAACGGCGAATTCACGGTCGTCAACGATGCCACCATGCGCGGCAATACCGATGGCAACGGGAGCGAATGGCACGCCGACCATTTCATGGACTACATCGACGATTGGCAGACCAACCACCGACCAAGCAACAAGCCTTTCCTGATCTATCTCGGCTTCTCCCATCCACACGATACACGCAATGCGCGCGAAACACCGAACCTGACCGGTCGATACAGCTGCATCAACACCACCAATCCGCCAGCTATCCTGCTCAATACAAACGCTCCGCCGCTTCCCGCCAACCATCTTTCATGCACCCCGGATTCCTATCCCGCACACCCCTTCGACCACGGCCACCTTGGTGTCCGCGACGAAAATACGGTTAGTGGTATCGGGAAATACCGCACGGAAGAAGTGGTTCGCAATGAGATCGGACGCAACTTTGCCTGTGTTGACTGGATTGACCGACAAATCGGTCGGGTGCTCGCAAAGCTGGAGGATCCCGATGGCAATGGCAATCCGTCCGACAGTGTACTCGACAACACCTATATTGTCTTCACTTCCGACCATGGTATCGCCATTGGCCGCCATGGACTGCAGGGAAAGCAAAATCTCTACGAACACACCTGGCGCGTTCCCTACATCGTCCGCGGTCCCGGCATCGACGCCGGCAGCGAATCCGACGCGCTCGTCTATCTTCACGACACGTTCCCCACCTTCTGCGATCTGGCCGGCCTTGATATCCCGTCCACCATCGATTCCAATGACGGTAAGAGCTTTAAGAGCGTTCTTCTTGGAACTGCAACCAAGCACCGCGATGTGCTGTACGGTCTCTATGCCGGTGGCGACAAACCCGGAATCCGCGCCATCACCGATGGACGGTTTAAGTTGCTCAAGTATGATGTCGGTAACAATGCCACCCAGGTCACCCAGCTTTTCGACCTGCAGGAGAATCCATTTGAGCTCCTGCCCGAACATGGCGTGTCAAACCTCGCCACCCGACCCGCCTACGCCAAAGTGCGCCAGCGGCTGGAGGAAACCCTTATGCAAAAACGCATCGAATTCGCCGATCCATACACCTTCCTCGGCGACCGAACCCTGCTGCGCTTCGAGAACGATGCCGCCGACCGTTTCCCATTCGGCAACAACGGAAACGTGTACAGCGGTACCGGCGGCGCGTTGCCTCTGTTTTCCAATGATGTTCCCAATACTGTCGATTACGTGGTTGGCGAAACGAATACCTTATCGCTCGACTTTGAGCAGGACAACAAGAACTATGTCCGGATTGAAGATGCCGACACCCTCGATTTCGGTGCAGCCCCTTTCACCATCGAGGCCTGGGTTAAATTCGAATCCATGCCGACCAGCAACAATCTGGCCAGCTCCATGCCGGTCGTTCAGAAAAAGGTGATTGGGGCAGGTGATGTTGCTCTGGATTATATGTTCCTGGCAGCAGCCGGCAGTTACGGCAATGCAACCACCTACAGCAATCTGGCCCTGCACCTCGGATCGGTGAGGGTAATTTCCAGTCTCGGGATTCCCGATACCGACTGGCACCACATCAGCGTGGCCCTCGATCCCGTTGCCGACACTGTTCGCTTTACCCTCGACGACCTGATAGACTCTCACTCCAGCACCAACACCGGCACCGCCAATGATGGCCCACTCATTATCGGGGCGCACTTCAATAGCTCAGCTGTTCTTGATCGGGCGTTTGATGGCATGATCGACGAACTTAGCATCACGGATGGATTCCTCGCCCCTACCGAGCTTCAGCCTCTCAAGGCAGTAAGCGATCCCGGATCATTCCAGATCTCCGGATTGCAGCAAGATCCGGGCAACAGCTCCATAGAGCTTACCTTCCACTCCGATGAAACCCTTCTCTACAGCATGGAAAAATCCACCAACCTGCTCTCAAACGCATGGATCGATATCCGCACCTACATCCCGGGGGCAAGCGGAACGAATACGACCACTTTGCAGGCGCTCCAAGATCCCGCCGCTGGCGAGGAGTTCTTTCGAATCTATATTCCGGACTAGCTATCCGGATCGGCGCAATGCCGCAGACAGGACTTTTTCATGAAAACTCGAAGAACTCGGCTGCCGCTTTGCGGATAGCTATATGGTTTTCGGGAATGAACCGGTGCGCCGAAATGCCTGCCGCCTGCGCCGCTTCAATGTTTTCAGGGCGGTCGTCTATGAAAAAGCACTGGTCCGCCTCGGTGCCAAGGTCTGCAAGCACCCGTTGGTAGATGGCGGGGTCGGGTTTACTCAGACCCAGTTGATATGAAAAGAACAGACTGGCGGCCTTTGTGAAAAAACCGGGCCAGTTGTGCTCGATGGCATCGACATGGTGCTGTGCAAGGTTGCTGAACATACAGGCCGGCACTCCCGACTGTAGCGCATCGTTATACAGCCGGTATCCGGTTTCGTTGATGCTGAACATTCCGGACCAGATACCGGTCAGATCGTCCACCGTCCACGAAAGCCCCTTGGCCCCGTTCAGATACTGGACGAACTCCTCGTCACTGATACGCCCCGACTCTACCGCGGCATGCATGGCAAGATCCCGCTCCGATTGCGGCATGAGCGGCTGCCCGGAACCATCGGCAATGGCCTGCAGCAACCCCTGAAGGTCGAAATTCACCAACACCTTGCCGATATCAAACAGAAAATATTTCATGGTTCCACACTTCCAATGCTTGGAGAAACGTTTCCAATGGCTGGAAGGCCGCCAACCGACGGATTCCAAGGATTGGAACTCAGTCCAAAAGCCGGACAAAATTGACGGTGCGCTGCTCCGTCACTTGCCAAACCCCCTTGCCTTTCGACACCTCATCCCCGGGGCACAAAAAACCCCGACCATTGATCAATGAACCGGGATGGGGAAAAAGGGTTCATTCTGCGGCGACATCAAATGGCAAATCCACCCACCATCAGAACAACAAAAGTAAGCAGGCAGAGGACGCACAGCCCCAGCGACCACAAAGGCAATGGACTACCATCTGCCGCACGGCGTCTCATCTTCGAGAACGCGGCCGCCCCTGCCAGCAGGAACGTCAACAGCAACACACCGGTGAACGCCAGCTTGTTTTGTCCGGCATGCTCCACCTTGCTCCCGGCCGGTCCGACCAGCGGCAGGATCATGCAGAGGAAAAAGAACGAAAGCCCCGCCGCAACAGCCAACGCATTGCCGATGAGCGGCTTTTCAAAGAACCCGGTTGTATCATTCTGTTCCATAATGGCATCAATCCGTATGTGGGTTAAAAAGCATTCGGGACTATACGTATCGCTTCCGGGGGTTGGAAGAAAAAAGTGGAAAACTTCCAATGTATGGAACCGGGCGGTCCAGATAAAAAACACCGAACCTGACCATCATGGCCAAACCGGTAAAGAGTGGCGACCCCAACGGGACTCGAACCCGTGTTGCCAGGATGAAAACCTGGAGTCCTAGGCCACTAGACGATGGGGTCACGTGGCAAAAACGAGCGCGTACAATAGCAAAACCGGAATGCTTGGCAACATTAAATATTTTTTTTCTTTCACCTTCCTTTCGAACGAATCGTCTTTACTTCATCAATGTCTGCTGGCAACCTCCATCCCAAGTAACCCGGGGTGCCTTTTCCCAGAGAAAAGAGCTGAGATAATACCCGCAGAACCTGATCCGGTTAATGCCGGCGCAAGGGAGCGTTGATCGGTTTCAAAGCGCTCCAGCGTTCTGGAGCGTTTTTTTTTGTGGAGCAGAACAATGGAATTGACCGTAAACGGCAAACAGCATGAGCACCATGGCAATGGATCGGTCGCCGCGCTGCTGACGGAAATCGGCGCGGTCAACGACCGCACCGCACTTATGGTTAATGGCAAGGTGGTTCCTTCCAACATCTGGGAAAACACCCTGCTCAGGGCAAACGACGAAGTGGAAGTGCTTGTTTTTGTGGGAGGCGGATAACATGGCGGATACATTGAATATTGGCGGTCATGAACTGGGTTCACGGCTGTTACTGGGAACGGGAAAGTTTTCAGATGTGCTAACCATGATCGAGGCGGTCAAAGCTTCCGGTTCGGAGCTGGTGACAGTGGCGTTGCGGCGTTTTAACCGGGCACAGGCGGAGGACGACCTGTACGGCCCCCTGTCGGAGCTCGAAAATGTACGGCTGATGCCGAACACCTCGGGAGCGATGAATGCCAAGGAGGCGGTTCGCGCCGCCCTGCTCGGCCGCGAGCTGAGCAAAAGCCCATTCGTAAAACTCGAAATCCACCCCAACCCGCACCACCTCCTGCCCGACCCCATCGAAACCTATGCGGCAGCCATCGAACTGGTGAAGCAGGATTTTCTGGTGCTGCCCTACATTCCGGCCGATCCCGTCCTGGCGAAGCGGCTTGAGGATATCGGCTGCGCGGCGGTTATGCCGCTGGGTGCCGCCATCGGAACCGGAAAAGGACTCTCCACCGCGGAAATGATTAAAATCATCATCCGGGACAGCAACATTCCCGTAATCGTCGATGCCGGGCTGCGCGCCCCTTCCGAAGCGGCCTGCGCGCTGGAAATGGGCTGCGATGCCGTACTGGTCAATAGCGCAATCGCGGCAGCCGACCATCCCTCCGCCATGGCGGCGGCCTTTGCGACCGGCGTCAAGGCGGGGCGTGCCGCATATCTGGCAGGTCTGATACCCCGCAGCGAAATCGCCTCCGCCAGCAGCCCGCTAACCTCCTTCCTATCCGCAAGCGATGACTGATAAACTTCCAGACTGGCTCAATCCCGAACCTTGGCTGCGCTTCGCGCGAGAAGCCGATGCGCAAAGCATTCAACAGGCTGTTTTTTCGGAAGAGCCGGGCGAACGGGAACTGGCGCTGCTGCTTTCTCCGCAGGCCGGCGAACAGCTTGAGCTGATGGCCCGGCGCGCACAGTCCATTACGCGCCGCCACTTTGGCCGCACTATCGGTCTCTATGCCCCGCTCTATCTCTCCAACTACTGTTCCGGCGGCTGCCTCTACTGCGGATTCGCGTCGGATCGGGATGAGAAACGCCAAAAGCTGACCCGTGACGAAGCGACTGAGGAACTGTTGGCCATGCGGGAGATGGGGATCGAAGAAATTCTGCTGCTGACCGGCGAGCGCACCCCCCATGCGGATTTCGATTATCTGCATGAACACGTCAGTCTGGCGGCGGAATATTTTCACCGCGTCATCATCGAGGTTTTTCCAATGGCTAAAAATGAATACCGCCAGCTTGCCGAGGCGGGTTGCACGGGGGTAACGCTCTATCAGGAAACCTACGACCCGGTCGTGTATGAAAAAATGCACCGGTGGGGACCGAAGCGCGACTTTTCCCAAAGGCTGGAAGCACCGGAACGGGCACTGGGCGGCGGACTGCGGTCGGCAGGGCTCGGCGCGCTGCTGGGGCTGGGCGACCCGGTGTTCGACATGCTGTGCCTCTACCGGCATGCCAAGCACCTGCTGAAGCATTACTGGCAGGCAGGCGTATCGCTATCGTTTCCGCGTATCCGTCCGCAGCTCGGTGGATTCCAGCCAGAGCATCCCGTGGATGAAAAAATGCTGGCGCAGTTTGCATTCGCATTCCGCATCTGCCTGCCGGAAGTGCCGCTGGTACTCTCCACCCGCGAGGGTGAACGTGTCCGGGATGGCCTCGCGGGTGTGGGGATTTCCAAGATGAGCGTGGCCAGCAAAACCACCGTCGGCGGCTACAGCCACGAGGAAAACAACTCAACAGGCCAGTTTGAAATCAGCGACGACCGCGACCCCGAAGCATTCTGCGCCATGCTGCGCTCAAAAGGGCTCGAACCGGTTTTCAAGAACTGGGACAGCGCCTACCGGGAAACTGCGCATTATCAACAGACGTAGGACGAAACCGCACTCATTCTTTCCATGGATATTTATCCGTGGAAAGGGATTCAGGATATGAGATTTCGCGCATGAGTTTGATACCCTCAGCCGTGGTCATGTAGATGCGTGCGCGCATCCCGAGCACTTTGCCCTTGGCCGGGATCGGATCGGAATCCCATTCAAGATCGCCGTACTCCTCGATGTGGACCACGACAGGCTCCGTCTCCAACGTACGTTTGGATTTGGCAACCAGCATCTTGATCGCGGTTTCGCCATATTCCGACTTTTGCTCCATCGGTGTTTCTTTTTTATCCCACCCGCCTTTCGACTGCTCGTAATAGACGAAGTATGCAATTTTGATGTTCTCGTATAAAACCGCATTGAGGTTGTGGAAATTGATTTGGAAGGCTATGCGCTCGAATTTAGTGGTCTTGACAAGTTCCCGTTCAACATCACCACTCTCATACGTGACGTCCTGCCAATCCTCTTCCTTCCATTTTTCCAGCACCTTTTGATCGCAGGATACTTTGAGCTTCGAGTTGGATTCGAATCCGCCAATGTATTCCCAGTCCCGGATATAGTTCTGGTCTGCCAGTGAAAAGATAGTGGCAGGAACCCGAACCGTCTTGCCCGTGTCACGCTGGATGCGAACCATATCGGTTTTCTGGTCGTAGTCCAGAATGCGGGCCTGAACCGTCCGCCCCTCCTGATCCACAAACTCGCGGTATGTTGCGGGGGCAGCCATAACGGCGGATGCACTGATCATCATCGCGATGATAATATAATAAGCTGATTTCATGCGGTTTCCTTCCACCCGACTAGTTACTTTTTCTTCTTCTTTTTCCGCTTACTCGACGGCGCAGGGGCGGATTCCCGGTTACTGAGTTTCTCGACCGCCATCCACTCGTAATGCTCCTTCAGGTTGGCCGGACTGCAGTATTCCCGTTCCGCCACCTCGCCGCTTTCGGTTTTCATATAGGCCTTCAGCCAGAATCCCTTCAATTTTCCCGACTGACTGGTCGGAGCTCCCGACGTGTATTCATCATAGCCGCCGGAAAGGGACTGATCAAATATAACTATCGGCTTTGTAACGAAACCGTCCTTTGAGCGCGCAGCAATGCTTTCAATCGTCGCGTCGCCGCCCACACAGTGCTTTTCGGTCATCTGCCCGCCCGCTGCCAGTTGCTCCTGCTCAAAGAAAATACGGTATTCAAACCGTATATTTTCGAGTGTTACCGAACTCCCGTTCTGCAGGTTAACATTATAGACAATCTTCTCATAATTACGCTTAACGGCCCTCTGCGATCCCACCATATCATCCCATTCTTCCGCCGTCTTCTTGTCCGCCTGGATTTTAAACCACGACGAAGACATGAATCCCTTGATAAGCTGCCAGTCGCGGATGAAAACCTGATCCTTTTCGCTGAAGATTTCCGGGGTCACTTTAACCCGCCGGCGGTCGGTACGCTCTATCTCCACCAGATTCGCCCGCGAATCAAAGTTGATAATCCTGGCTTCAATGGCCCGATCCTGTTGATCTGTAAAAATGCGGTACTCCTCCGCACCCGAAACAGGCCTGGGTATAATTGAAAAAAACAAAACAGCTACTATGAGTCTGATAACCAAGGCCAACCTCCGTTGATGTAAATCGTGCATACTTATCAAGAAACCGTATTTTCCGGGTATTGGAAAGCGCAAACTGCAACTTTCCAGACATTGGAAGTTTCCCCGCATGTCCGAGTATGCCTTAATGCCGCATCGGAGAGAAAGAGAGAGAGAAAGAAAATATGCCTGCAAAAGAAGAGTTCGGCTTATATCTGATCCTGACCGACCCAGTCGCCGGCTATGCGCCATGCGCAGAGGCGGCGGTTGAATGCGGTGTGCGCTATCTCCAGCTCCGCATGAAGGATTGCCCACCTGCGGAAGTTATCGCAACGGCAAAAAACCTGCGTGACATCACGCGCGGCAGCGCAACCCGCCTTATCATAAACGACGACCTGTCCATTGCCATGGAGGCGGACGCCGACGGCATCCATCTCGGGCAAGGCGACCAGTCCGTCGCGGCGGCCCGGCAGCAGTGGAGCACGGACGGGAAAACTTTCGGGCTCTCCACACACAGCCATGCTCAGGAACGGACCGCCCGGGCGCTTGGGCCGGATTACATCGGCGTCGGCCCCGTCTTTCCCACACAAACCAAGAAAAATGCGGACCCCGCTCTTGGACCGGAAGAAACCGGCCATATCATACAGCAGTCGCCCCTGACAGCGGTCGCCATCGGTGGAATCAATCCCGCGAATCTTCCCGGGGTCTTGCAGGCCGGAACCGTCAACTTCTGCGTCATCAGCGCCGTAAATCAATCCTCCTCCCCGCGCGGGGCCATCAAGGAACTGCAGGAAATCTGGCAGAAGACCCGCTTTTGAACTTGAGCGACGATATGCCCCCGATTACATTACCGCCTCTTTGAAAGGGCGAGTGGTGAAATTGGTATACACGCGAGATTTAGGTTCTCGTGCCACTGGCGTGCGGGTTCGAGTCCCGCCTCGCCCACCAGTTTGCTTAAAGATTTGTGCTTGAGCTGACAAAAAACAACTTTCCTAAAAATGCCCGAATTAGCCTGAAATAGCCTGAATACGGGCCTGAAACGCACGTTTTTACCTTGGACATTTGCCAGTTACAAATAGGCCTTTTTGATAATATGTGAATTTTTGGTCTCGGCGGCAGGTTGTCAACCTACCTCGCACGAAACCCACGCCAATCAATGCTTTTAGAAAACTTCGGACACGATAGGAGCAAAAAGTAACAAATTATAGGTGAAGGAAAAAGACTGTCAACTGTCAACCGATTTTCAGCCCATTTGATCTCTGCTGCCGTCTTAATGCACTGCGCCTGCAAGCCTGCTGCACCTCCAGTGCAGACGCCTTGCTGATCCTGAAGCACGGCCTGGCGTCCAGATCGCTTGCGATGTTGATCGCCCAAAGCTTCCCTTCGTAAATCAGTTCAACGATCCTGGTCCGGGTGTACCCGATCATTTCCTGCGCATAATCCAGGGTAATGAATTCGTCGTTCTGCGGCATCTTTAATTCTTCTGTTTCTTTTTCTGAATAGCGGCTTTAACGACGCGGCGGCGTCTTGCGATGTTCCATAGAAATTTAGGAGAGTTAAAATGCACGGTGAATGGCTTCCACCTTTTTGCAAAATAGAATACATCATAAATAAACAGAACCAGTTTCTGCGCATAATCCAGGGTAATTAATTCATCGCTGTTCGGCATATCCGATCCTTTCCCCATCATGCAAAGAACCCTTCCCCCCGGCGGTTGATGAATCGGACCAGATCAGCAAGTGGAATTTCCCAGTTCGGATATTTAGACGATGCCCGTGCCAGGTTCGCGGCATTCGGGAATTCCCCATCCTGGATCAACCGATAGACGTGCGCCTTGCTCTTGCCCATGGCCCGGGCGATTCTCGGAGGATTCAACATGTTCGCCTCGGGGAACCGGAAATAGAGTTCCTCGGGCGGATACTCCGAATTGATGAAATGAATGAACGCCTTGAGCGGGATTATGTAATCCTCGCGTTCGCAACCATCGCGGGATACATCGATGGCTTGCAGCCTTCCCTCATAAATCCAGTTGAACACATCGGAACGGCTGCAATGTCGCGAGCTTCGCAGGGCTTTAACCACCTGATCCATCGTCAATGGATCTTCATCGGGAATCGTAAAATCGAGTCTAAGCCGGTCTGGTAAATCATCGCTGTGCGGCATGTTTCTTTGATCCTGTTCTAGTATCGCGCACCCCTGATCTGGCCTTTAAGGGTTTCAATTTGCCGGGCCTGGGAGTTCATGTTATCGATCAACTGCTGAAGCAAAGCAAAGGATGCGCCTTGCAGGATACCGGTTCCGTTTTTTAGGTTATTGGCCAGCATCTTTATTTCAGCGGCCGTCGCCTTGTCGGTCTCTACCTTACCCG